>JAWWOM010000154.1:0-15272 GCA_033851655.1 Frankiales bacterium | reverse complement strand
AACCAGTTCGACCTGATCGTCTGCGTCGAGGTGCTCGAGCACCTGCGTGACCCCGAGGCCGGCCTGCGCGAGCTGGCCCGGGTGTCCTCGCGGCACCTCGTGGTCTCCGTGCCGCGAGAGCCGATCTTCCGCGGCTGCAACCTGGTGACCGGCCGCTACGTCAAGGACCTGGGCAACACCCCCGGCCACCTCAACCACTGGTCGACCGCCCAGTTCACCAAGTTCATCTCGCAGGTGGCGACGGTCCGCGCCGTGTCCAAGCCGTTCCCGTGGACCATCATCTGGGCCGAGCTGCCAGGCTGATCCTGCGCTCACCGGCCGGCGGCCCCACCGCCGGTAGCGGCGCTATCGACCCCTCGGCCCCCGTTTTCCGCCGGTAGCGGCGCTATCGACCCTTCCCCGCCGTCCGCCGATAGCGCCGCTATCCACCCTTCCGCCCCCGTTTTCCGTCGAGAGCGGCGCTATCGACCCGGTGGCAGCGCCACGTTGGGGTCCAGGCAGTCGCGTACGACGGACACGAAGTCGGCGAGTGACGGATGCGCTCGTCCGGCCGGCCAGACCAGGCTCACCGTCACCCGTGGGGCCGACGGCATCGTCACGAACCGTACGCCGGGGTGCGGGTGCTGGGTGGGCGTCGACTCGGGCGTCACGCCGACTGCTTCGCTGGACGCGATCGCCATCAGCCACTCGTCGGTGTTGGCTACCTCGACGAAACGCCGGGGCCGCTCCTGCGCCGGCCAGAGGTCGAGCGTGGTCGTGCCGATGGTCGGGACCAGCGCGATGACCTCGTCCGCCAGGTCGGCGAGCGCGAGCGTCGGCCGGTCGGCGAGCGGAGAACCGGTGGGCACAGCTGCCATGCGCCCTTCACGGAAGATCGGCTCGACCCGTACGCCGGAGTCGTGGACGTCGTCGCGACTGATGGCCACGTCGACCGAGCCGTTGGTCAGGCCGGCGCTGCGATCGTCGATCCGGTGCACCTCGAGCGGCAGGTCCGGGTAGAGCTCGCGCCAGGCCCGCAGGATGTCGCTGGTGGCAGCGCCGAACGCCGCCCAGCTGTAGCCGAGGCGCAGCGGGGCGACCCGACCGGCAGCAGCGTCGACCATGGCGTCGAGGGCCAGCAGCACCGGCACCGCCGCGTCGTAACAGATCTGCCCGGCATCGGTCAGCCGCAGTGACCGGGTGGTCCGCTGGACCAGCAGCACCCCGATCGTCGCCTCCAACCGGGCCAGCGTCCGGGACACCGAAGGCTGGCTCATCCCGAGCCGGCTGGCGGCGTCGGTGAACGTGCCCTCCTCGGCGAGTGCGACCAGCGTCCGCAGGTGGGCCAGCTCGAGGCCGTCCGCTCTTCCGCTCATGCGTCAGAAGCATAGATCCCGCAGGCTATGCATTTCTCTCCCCCGTACGACGGCCGTAGCGTCCGGGACGTGGACATTGACCGCTCGCCGGGCGCAGGGCAGGGACTGGGCACGGCGTTCGCCGTGACCAGCGTCGGCTCCGTACAGTTCGGTGCAGCACTGGCAGCGACCCTGTTCCCACGGATCGGCCCGATCGGCACGGTGACCCTGCGACTGATCGGCGGCGCCCTCGCCCTTGCCGGCGCGACCCGGCCGTGGCGGGTCGGCTGGGGCCGGCGCTCGGTCCAGGCTGCCGGCTTGTTCGGCCTGGTGCTCGCGCTGATGAACGTCAGCATCTATCTGGCGATCGACCGGTTGCCGCTCGCGACGGTGATCACCCTCGAGTTCCTCGGCCCACTCGGCGTCGCCGTCGCGACCGCGACCTCGTGGCGGCACAGAGGGTGGGCCCTCCCGGCCGGGGCAGGCGTGGCGCTGCTCGGCGGATCGCTGGAGCTGCACGACCTGATCGGCGTCCTCGCAGCCCTGACCGGCGCCGTGTGCTGGGCTTCGTACATCCTGCTGAGCCGACGGATGGGCGGGGGCGGAGCCGGGTTGGCCGGCCTCTGTCTGGCCACCGTGCTGGGCGCTGTGGTCATGACGCCGGTCGGGATTGCCGCCGCCGGATCGGCGTTGCTGCGGCCGCAGACCTTGGAGCTCGGGCTGCTCGTCGGGGTGCTGTCCTCAGCGGTCCCGTACAGCCTCGACCTGCTCGCCCTGCGTCGACTGCCGACGGCTGTATTCGGCGTGCTGACCAGCCTGAACCCGGCAGTGGCAGCTCTGGCCGGACTGCTCGTGCTGCGGCAGCGACTGCCTCAGCTGCAGCTGGCCGGCATCGGACTGGTGATCCTCGCCAGCGGCGGCATCACCCTGAGTGGTCGGAGACCGGCTCGTCCTGCACCGGCAACAACTCAGCCTTCGTACGAGGCTCCGGCGGCCTTCGGTGCTCAGCCGGCTGAAAAGCCTTGCGCTGTCGAGGAAGCAGCACCCACGCCGGCTCGAGGTCCCCGGTGACGCCCAGCACCCGTCGGCGCAGATAGCCCCAGACCCGGCGACTGGCGAGCATCGCCAGCAGGGCGAACAGGGTGGCGAAGGACAGCACGAACCTGGCCAGCTCGACCGTGGACAGCCGGTAGGCCAGGGCGACCGTGACCGGGCCATTGCCGGCGATCGGGTCCACATCATGCCGGGTCCCGCGGGATAGATCGCCGCCTTCTTGCCGTTCAGCGTGACGTGCCAGCCCGGGGCGTCCTGCTCCTTGAACAGCACCCCCCGGGCGCCTGCGGTCGTGACTCGCCAGCTCTGCGGGTTGACGTAGGTCGCGGTGGAGGTGGTGGGCGCCGGCACCGGAACGCGTGCGGCGTCCTCGTGGCGGGCAGCGGTGTCGAGGGTGAGGTCGGCGGCAAGCAGGCGGAGGCTGCGCCTCGGGCGTGCCCGAGGTTGGCCGGCCCGCCAGAGTTCAGGCTGGCCGCATCGCACGGCCGTGCCACCGCGTGAGCGCCAACAGTTGCCGCTGTCGCCACGCGGCGCCACGCGTGGTTAGGTCAGCGCGGGACGCGATCGGCGAGAACGATGGCATTGTCGCACTCGGGGCACGCGGTCACCCGCCGTCCGCGATTGTCCACGAACGGGTCGAGCGGCACGGTGGCGTCGCACACCGGGCACAGGATCTGTGCCTTGCCGCGGAGCGCGGATCCCGCGAACGCGCCGGCGCGGGTCCCGGACTCGGGCTCAGTCGCGACCAACGGCCTCGGGTCGGCGTCTTCAGCACGGGCCGTCGGTATCGTCGGCTCCACCGCAGCCGGCTCAGTCCTGGCCTCAGCCGCCGGCTCTGGCTGGACCGAGGACTCGACTTTCGCCACGGGGTCCGACTCCGCCGCGCCCGTCTCCGCCGGCGTCCGCCCGATGTCGTCGAACGTAGGCCCGATGTCGTCGAACCCCGCCATCAAGCTGAACCGAGCGGTGAGCCAACTGACCCCGAGAGTGATCAGTCCGATGAAGCACAGGTCGAAGCAGACGTTGAAGAGCAACTCGTGCTTGGTGAGTTCCTCGGTTCCTTCGAGCATGGGCGCCTGAACGAAGGAGATGATGGCGCCGAGTCCGAGAGCGGCGAACACCATCGACATCTCGCGCGCAAGGCCGAACGGCCGGAACAGCCGGCGTCCGGCCAGGACGACGGCGGCAAGCGGGGCGAGCAGGATCGCCGGGTTGTGCGGCAGGCGCGCGTCGTGCACTACCGACCATGGCGTGTGCGACACGTAGGCAGGACCGGTCGTCACATTGCTCAGATAGTTCAGGTGCAGGGTCGGCGCCTCACCACTTCCGTAGTTGATCGCGGCCCAGAGCGCGCCGGGATGTCCGAGGTAGTACAGCGCGATCTTGCCCATCGACATGTGCACGAAGAAGTCGTTCTGAATGGACGGCAAGGCGAAAGCGCTGTACTGACGGTCGAAGGCCGCGTGTCCCGAATAGACGACGAGACGGCTCGGCAGTCCCAGCGCCCGCAGCACGGCAAGCTTGTTCGACGCGTGCGGGAGCAGGCCGACGAACACGGCGTCGTACTCGTGAATACGGGTGAAGTACTCGAGTCCTGACGTCAGGTTCCACACCGCGGTGCCGAGGACGGCAGCGACGCCGAGCGAGGCCGCCAGCTGCCGGCCCGGCGACGCCCATCCTCCGCCGTACGCACGCCCCGCGAGGAAGACCACCACGATCGCGAACGGCAATGCGGCCACCGCGTTGTCTGATTTCGCGAGCGCGAAGCAACTCGTCGCGAGCACGAACACCCAGAAGGCCAGTCCTGGCCGGCGGCAGCGGACGACGGCGAACGCCGCGCCGGCGGCCAGCACAAGGAAACCGATGGTGGCCGGCTCGCTGTACATCGAGTTCAGGTAGAGCAGGTAACCCGGGTCGAAGAACGCGGCGACCACCAGGACGACCAAGACCCGACGCACGAGCGGCCGGAACCGGCGCGACACCACCACGAAAGCGCCGACGCCGAACACCAGCGGCACCAGGTTGACAAACCCGATCCAGCGGATGTCGATCAGTGGGGACCCGCTCAAGGCGTGCAACAGCAACGCGATCTTGATCATGCCGAGTTGGCTCGACAGGTAACCGAAGTAGAAGCTGAACTGCGAGTTCGACGCCGCGACGGACGCTGGTATCGGCAGCGCGCTTCGCGACGAGACGTGCAGCATGTACTGGTTGAGGTGGCCCGAGGTCAGCGGATCGTTCGCCGCGGGCGCAAGGTTCAACTGGTACATCAGGCGTTCCCAGTCACCGTTGTCGGCGAGTCCCTTGACCGGGCTGCCCCCCAGGACGAAGGCGAACGCCCAGATCACCGCCACCGCGCAGAGGACGAGAACGAACGGGTCGTGCCGGAACAGCTCCTGACGCGCCCGATCGGCGATCGACGGCTTGTCCGCCAGCGGCTCCATCCGCCGCGAGCCGGCGCGAAGCTCGACCGCGAGCCACCACGCGGCGACAACCAACGTGAGCCCGACCAGCGCCGTGAGAGCGGCGATCCTCATTCGTACTCCTTCGAACCGTCGATCGGGTACGCGAGCGCGCGATGTTTCGTCCCGGTCCGTCCTCGCCGGAATCCGGTCGGAGCGCGAACGACAGGGCGCATACCAGTCTTCGGTCGGGCGGGCCGGAACCTGAGCGCCCTGTCGGCGGAGTTATCGCGGAGACGCTGGACGGCGTCCACGTTGCTGGCTCGGTTGAGCCGGGCCAGCGGCGGACCGGCACACGTGGACGGCCACGGGACGGGCAGTCTGATCCGTCCCTGGTCTGGTGACTGGCCTGATCCCACGGCAGAGTGGGTTCATGGTGACGCCCAGGGAGTATCCGAGCGAGCTGCGTGAGCGGGCCATGCGGCTGGTCCAAGAGGCCCGCGAGCAGGAACCGGAACTGTCACAGAACCAGGCGGTGGTGCGCTCACCGCACGGGTCGAGAAAGTCGGCATACGCGAACTATCCTGGAGGGAAGATCCCGGTCCAGGGTATTGTTGCGTCCGCAACTACTTCTTTTCGGAGGTCGACATGCCAGCTGTGACCGTCGAGGACATCACCGCCCTGCCGCGCATTCCCGTACCAGATCCGGCTTCGAGCACTCAACGCCCGGTCCGCTCGGTCACGACCTCCCCACGGGGCTTCGAGGGCGAGGGCTTCCCTGTCCGCCGGGCGTTCGCCGGCGTCGACCTCAAGGACCTCGACCCGTTCGTGCACCTGGACCAGATGGGCGAGGTCGACTACGGACCGGGTGAGCCCAAGGGCACCCCGTGGCACCCGCACCGCGGCTTCGAGACCGTGACCTACATGATCGACGGCGTCCTCATCCACAACGACTCCAACGGCGGCGGCGGCACGATCTCCGACGGCGCGACGCAGTGGATGACCGCGGGGCAGGGCATTCTGCACATCGAGACCCCGCCGGAGCACCTGGTCGCGAGCGGCGGGTTGTTCCACGGGCTGCAGCTGTGGGTCAACCTGCCCAAGGCGCAGAAGTGGGTGCCGCCGCGCTACCAGGACCTGCACGCCCGGGACACGGCGCTGGTCGCCTCCGACGACGGCGGCGTCCTGGTCCGGGTGATCGCCGGCGACGTGGGCGGCACCCAGGGACCGGGCTCGACCTACACGCCGATCGTGATGGTCCACGCCACGGTCGCCCCTGGCGCGCGGCTGGTGCTGCCGTGGCGGCCGGACTTCAACGCGCTGGCCTACCTGCTCGCCGGTACGGGGTCCGTCGGCGTCGACGCCACGCCGCTGCAGACCGGCCAGCTGGCGGTCTTCGGCCCCGGCGACGCGATCACGCTGGCCGCCGACGTGCAGCAGGACAGCCGGCACCCGGCGATGGAGGTGCTGCTCCTCGGCGGGGCGCCGATCCGCGAGCCGATCGCGTTCATGGGACCGTTCGTGATGAACACCAAGGCCGAGATCGTCCAGGCGTTCGAGGACTTCCAGGCCGGCAGGCTCGGCTCGATCCCCGCCGTGCACAACGCGCCGACCGACCTGCTGGTCAGCGAGATCGACTCCGCCCTCGACTGAGCCGGCAAAATCTGTGCCGGCAAAGATCTGTCCCACGATGGTCCCTGCGAACGCGGGCCGGTGGCATGATGCCGTCACAGACCATTTCCCGGGGGACCTGATGACCGACGCCGCCGTACCAAGCACGCCCGCCCAGGACGTCGGGGCCGGTCTAGGCGCCACCCCCTCCACCGGAGGCCGGACGCTGCTCTGGGGCGCCGGCCTGATGGCACTGGGGCTGCTCTGCACCATTCTCGGCAGTCAGCCGGCCGCGGACGGATCGACTGACCTCCAGCCGGTGCTCGTCCTCGGCTGGATCGTGGGCGCCATCGCGGCGCCGATCCTGCTGATCGGCATCATCGCGGTCGGAGTCCGGATGGGGCTCGACGACCACGACGGCGACCGCTGAGCCGCTCACGCGACCCGCGACACCGAGCGAGGACAGCCACCCGCTGACGATGCGCCACAGTGCCGGTCAATGCCGCTCCATGCCGCTCCATGCCGGTCCATGCCAGGATGCGAGCACCGCAACCTGATGGGGGAACTGTGACCACCACGTCCACGCCCGCACGGCGGCCGAAGGTCACCGTCCAGCGGACCTACGCCTCGACGCTGCTGCTTCTGGCGGGCACGGCCATCGTGTTCGTCGGCGCGTGCCTTGCTGCCGGCAGTACCAATGGCACCAACGGCGACGGGACCACGGGCAGCTCAGCCGAGCTCGTCTTTGGGGCAGCTGTCGCCGCGGTCGGATTGCCGCTGATGCTCGCCGGCGTGATCGCGGTCGGCATCCGGATCGGTCTACGTGACCGGGACCGCGACCGCTCCTGACTGAACCGAGCTAAGCGTCGCGGGACTTCACGATCAGGTCGCCGATCAGACCGAGCGCCGCGACCTGGAAGCCGATGATGATCGCCAGCACGGTCGAGCCGGTCACCCGGCCGCTGTGGATGCTGAGGTCGATGATGAGCTTGACGAAGCCCAGCCCCATGATCCACAGCGCCAGCGGCATCAGGACCTTGATCGGGTTGAAGTACATCACCATCCGCAGCACCTGCAGGATGTAGCGGTAGGCGTCCTTGGTGAAGTGGAACTTGGAGACCCCGGCCCGCTTCTCGTACTGGATCGGGACGTACTGCACGTCGTGGTTGTTCGACAGGAACGAGACGGTCAGCGTGGTCACGCAGGAGAAGCCGGGCGGCAGCAGCCGCAGGTAGGGCAGCGACACCGAGCGGCGGAACGCGCGCAGGCCGGAGTTGAGGTCGGGGATGTGGGTCGCGGTGAGGTAGGACGCGATCTTGCGGATGACCCACTTGGCGGGCACCCGGAGGAACTTGTACGTCCCCTCCTCGGACGTGCGCGCGCCGACGACCTGGTCGATCGACTCGTCGTTCTCCAGCAGCGCCACGAACTCGGGGATCCGCTCGTTGGGATAGGTCATGTCGGCGTCGGTCCACACGACGAACTCGCCACGCGCGTTCTGGGTGCCGATGCGCCGGATGGTGCCGGAGCCGCCGTTGCGGTGCCGCGGCAGGTAGCGCATCCGCGGGAAGCGGGGCGCGAGCTTGGCCAGCAGGTCGCGGGTGCCGTCATTGGACAGGTCGTCGTAGACGTCCAGGTCGTAGACGTAGCCGCTCGCGTCCATCGCCTTGGTGATCCGGACGATCTCGGCCTCGACGTGGCCGACCTCGTTGTAGCAGGGCAGCACCACCGTGACCTGGACCTGCGGCTCCCCGGGGTGCGGCACGGCCTCGACGAGGAGCCCTTGCCCGGGCGCGATCTCGGCGTGGGCGGCACTGGTCATGGCTGGGGACTCCCGGGAGGCAGACGTTGTCGAACGGCCCAAATGGCCACGGGCAGAATACCCCGGTCGGCCTCCGGGACAGGATTCGTGCAGGTCAGCGGGGACGCGTCGTCCCGACCCCGGAGCGGACGCCGCGGGACTCCGCGTACCAGCTGGTCGTACGGCTCAGGGTGAACGTGGTCCCCCAGCGCCCCGCCGGGCTGGTCCGCAGGATCCGGCGCACGCTCCAGCGCGCCGACCCGGGCTTGAACCAGACCTGCACGACCTGGCCCGGCACGGCGAAGCCGTGCATGGCCACCCTGGTGCCGCGCTTGGCGACAGCTACGGCGCCGACGGAGGGCCGGACCGTCGTCATCCCCGCCTTGGACCGGCCGGTGACCGACGTCACGTACCAGCGGTAGTCCTCGTCGGCGACGTAGGACATCGCCCAGCGGCCGTCCTGGCCCACGATCGCGTTGGCCTGGCCGCGGTAGCCGGTGCCCCCGCGCCGGTGCAGCCACAGGGTGACCGTGTCGCCGGCGGTCGCCCGCCCGGTGATGTGGACGGTCGCACCGAACGTGGTGGCCGCCGGGCCGCTGACCAGCGGCGGGCTCGCGAGCAACGTGGAACCGCCGGCCGAGCGCCAGGTCCGCGAGGTGGCGTACCAGCTGCGGCTGCTGGTGACGGTGAACGACCAGGACCAGGTGCCGTCGGTACGGGCGGTGACCGTCGCCGCCTGGCCGAACGCGGAGCTGCCGACCGGCGCCCGCAAGATCACCACCTGCGCTCCGGGCAGGGTCGTACCGACCAGGGTGGCCACTGCACCCTTGTCCACCCTGGCGGGACCCCTGGCCGTGACGCCGACCTGGGTGATGCCGGTCGCCGACTTGCCGCCGGGAGTCGTTGCGTACCAACGAAAGTCGTCGTTCGCAGGGTAGGTCCAACGGAAAGCGCCAGTGGCATCGGCGACCACGGTCGCCGCCGCGGTGAAGGCGGCGTGGTTGCGCTGCCGCAGCCACAGCTGTACCGGCTGGCCGGCAGGGGCGGTGCCGCTCAGGGTCACCGGCGCGTGCAGGTCGGCGTGGTCCGGACCGGTCAAGGTCGGCGGCGCCGAGATCGAGGTGGATCCGGTCGGGGACTGCAGCCCGTTCGCGACGGCGTACCAGGAGTAGTTCGCGTCCGCGGTGAACGTCGTGCTCCAGCTGCCGTCGGCCGCGGCGGTCACGGTGGCGCTGAGGAAGGCTGGGGCCGGCGCCGCCTGCCGGAAGACCTCGACGGTCGAGCCCGGCGGCGCTGTGCCGACGAGGGTGACCAGGCTGCCCGGCACCGCGACGGCCGGGCCGGTCACGCCAGGGCCGATCACGGTGGTGATCGTCGGGCTGACGTTGGCAGCGACCTGCGCGTAGGTCTGCTCGGCGGCGGTCCCGGGATAGCTCCAGGAGAACGCCCCGGCGGCGTCGGCGACCAGGCTCGCCACCGGGGCGAAGGCGGTCGACCCGGCCGGTGCCTGCAGCACGGTCACCGCGGAGCCGGGATAGGTCGAGCCGGTCAGCACGACGGGGGCCCCGTACGGGACTTGCGGGGGTCCGGTCAGCTCGACCGGCCCGTGCAGGATGACCGGCACGCTGAACGGGACGGCGCTGCCGGTCGGGCCGGAGCTGGACAGGGTGAGGGTGTACGCGCCGGGCACCGCCGGGGTGCCGGCGTCGGTCAGCCCGTCCCACGAGGCCGTGATCCGGGCGCCCTGGGCCACGGCGCCGGTGATCGTCCGGACGACCTGACCGGAGGCGCTGGTGGCGGTGAGGCCCCAGTTCTGGTTGGTCACGGCGGAGGCGGTGACGGTGAACGCTCCGCCGTCGCCGATCCGGTGGTCGCTGGCCGAGAGCGCGGGCGCCACCAGACCGGCACCCAGCGCGGCGACCGTGGCCGTACGCAGGGCCGGGAGGATCGCCTCACCGGCCGCACCCGGACAGGCAGTGTGGCCGACGTCCGCATCGCGGTGGCCGGTGATCACGTCGAGGGTCACCGGAGACCCGACCGGGCACTCCCGTGACCCGCAGAACCGGTAGCCGCCGCCGGCGTAGACCAGGGTGTCCTTGCCGAGCGGGTTCCGGTAGTAGGCACCGAGCCGCCATGCCATCAACCGCGCGATCGACTGCTGGATCGCGGCATTGGGCGTCAGCGAGGAGAAGTCGCCGATCATGCTGACCGCAAAGGAGTCGCGGTTGAACCCGCCGGTGTGCGCCCCGATGACGGCCTTGTCCATGCCGCCGTAGCGGCCTTCCCACAGCCGGCCGAACCGGTCCACCAGGAAGTTGTAGCCGATGTCGCACCAGCCGTTGCCGTTCACGTGATAGGCGTAGAAGCTCCGGATCATCGCCGGGACCTGGGCTTCGGAGTAGCTGTTCGAGTTGACGGTGTGGTGGACGAAGCCGATCTTGACGGTGTCGGAGTACGAGGGTCCGCCGGGACACTGGTGCAGCCGCAGCGACTCGTCCGCACCCCACTGGGCGCGGGTGAAGATCTGCGGCATCCCGGTCGCCGCCTGCGCGTTCGCACCGCCGATCGTGGTGGCGCCGACAGTGGCGTCAGCAGCGCTGGTGCCGGGGTCGACCAGCTCGAGCCGGACGTCGCTGATGGCCCCGACCAGCCGGGCCTGGACGCCGTCCGAGGGCCCGGCCCAGACCGGTTCCGAGCTGACTCTGCTGCCGGCTGCGACGGCGTCGGTGCTGCCGGGGTCAGGGCCGCCGTCCGCCGGCCCGAGGGTGGTCCAGGTCGACCAGGTGTGAGCGGCCGCGTCCCGTACCCTCACCTGGACCTGGCCCGAGGATCCGGCGTCCCAGGAGGCGCCGAAGGTGGAGAACTGGTCCGTGCCGCTGCCAGCGGCAAGGGCATGCGCAGAAGCGCCGCCCACCGTGAGCGTGACCACGTGCGGAGCCACCGGGTGGGGGGCTGCTGCGGGTGCGCTGAGCACCGGGACCACGATGGCAGCCGGGACCAGCGCGACGCTGAGCAGGGCGGAGAACGGACGTCGCACGAGCAGGCACTCCCGGTCAGGACACGGCGCTGCAGCAGCCCCTACCGGCCGCCGTCACGGACAGCCTGCCCCAGTTCGGTCGTCCCTGGTGTCACTCTTGACCCATCCGTACATGATTTCTTAGCCCTTTGCTAGTAGTCGAAGGACTGCTTCGGCGGCTTGAACCAGGGGTCGAAGTAGGTTGCGAAGCGCTGCCTGGCCTCGGCGATCCGGCCCTGCGGGTCGCCCAGCAGCCGGCTGATGCCGTGCCCGAAGCTGAGCGCGTCGACGTCGAGTGCCGCGAGCAGGTCGAGCGACTCCCGCCAGGCCTGCTCGTCGGAGCCGATCGCCGCGGAGAAGCCGCCCCACAGCGTGTCCCCGGCCAGCAGGACCCGCAGGCCGCCGACCTGAGCCACGACGCTCACCGAGCCGGGAGTGTGGCCGGGCGTGTGGATGACGTGCAGCCGGGCGCCCTGCAGGTTCAGCTGGTCGCCGTCGGCCATCGCGTCCGGTTCGAACGCAGCGAACGGGGTCCCGTACAACGACTCTGCGCAGGTACGGACCGGGTCCGCGGAACGCACCGCCTCCGCGTCCCCGGCGTGCACGAGCACCGGGACGCCCAGCGAGGACAGCCGGGCTCCGTCCCCGACGTGGTCGAAGTGGCCGTGCGTTGCCAGCACCGCGCTGAGCTGGTGGGGCAGCACGCCGCAGGAGAGCAGGACCGTGTCCAGCTGGTCGGGCGCCAGCCCGGTGCCGCAGTCGACCAGCGCCGCGTGCGCTCCCGTGACCAGGTAGGCGGCAGCGTCCCAGGGATGGGTGATGCCGGGGCCGGCGACCTGCCACAGCCCCTCGGCCAGCGCAACGGCGGCGCCTGGAGTCGCCGACGGGCGGCTGGCCTCCGGGCAGGGCGCGATGGCCGGGCGTGGTTCGCTCATGCCTTCGTCTCGGCAGGTTGCCGGCCCTGCTGGAACGGCGCTGGCGGTCAGCCTGCGCCCACGGCGGCCGGACGGGCCTGCTCACCGGCCAGCTCGTCCTCGAGGCTGTCCGCGCCGGCCCGACCGAGCTCGTCCAGCCGGACCAGGGTCACGCCGCCGACGATGAACGCCCCGCCGACCAGCTGGAGCCCGCCGGGCAGCTGGCCCAGCAGCAGCCAGGCGAAGAGCACCGCGAACAGCACCTCGGTCAGGCCGACGAACGAGGCGACCTTGGCCCCGAGCAGCCGGGCGGCGGTGATGCCGGCGACGTAGGCGAAGGCCGCAGCGAGGACGGCCAGGCCGAGGATGGGTACCAGCCAGCTGGTCCGGTGACCGGAGAAGTCGACCTGGCCGAAGGTCGCGTGCATCGGCAGCGCACCGGTCAGGCCGAGGGCACCGAAGGCGACCGTGCCGACGATCATCGCCGCGCAGGCCATGACGATCGGCGGCAGCGGGTCCTCCTCGTGGGCGGACAGCACGAAGTAGACCGCCAGGCCGACGGCAGCGCTCAGCCCCCAGAGCACCCCCACCAGGTCGACGTGCTGGTGCCCGGTCAGGTCCAGGACGAGGCCCAGCCCGACCAGGGCGCCGACCGACCCGGCGACGGTGAGCCGGCGCGGCCGGTGGCCGTGGGCCAGCCACATCCAGCCGACGACCAGGACGACGCCGAGATATTCCAGCAGCAGCGCGACACCGACGGAGAGTCGCTGCACGGCGTGGAAGTAGAACAGCTGGCAGCCCGCGACGGCGACCAGCCCGTAGATGATCACGAGTCGCCCGCTCCGCAGCAGCAAGGGCCGTCCGCCGGCCCGCAGCGTCGGCAGCATCGGACGCAGCTGGACCAGGGCAGGCACGAGCAGCACGAGCGCTGCGACGCCGATCCGGACGGTCACGGCGGCGCCGGGGCTCCAGCCGGCGTCGATCAGCGAGGTGGCGAAGGTGCCGGAGGTGCCGAAGGTGGCGGCCGACATGACGGCGAAGACGAGCCCGGCCCCGCTGGACCCTGGACGGACCCGCACCACGTCACCTCCGCCGTAAGACGTCAAAAAGTTCTAGAGTCATGACACTAGGTTGGCCCGTGAAAGGAGTCAACGTGGTGTTCGCTCATGACACCGAGCTGGCTCTGGGCAGCGCTGCGGCCCTGGTGAACACGGCGCGCGACGACGTCGGCAAGCCGGTCGAGCGGCTGTCCGACCTGGCCTGCCTCGACCGGTTCCTGGCCTCGTGGCAGTGGAGCGGCCGCCGGGACCACGACCAGGCAGAGCTGGCAGCCGTACGGGACCTGCGGCCCCGGCTGGCGCTGTTCTGGGAGGTCGGGCTGGACGAGGCCGTCGAGATCGTCAACGGCCTGCTCCGCGGCGCGCGCGCGCTGCCGCAACTGCTCAAGCACGACGGCTTCGACTACCACCTGCACGCGACCCCGCACGACGCGCCGCTCGCGGACCGGATGGCCGTCGAGGCCGCCATGGCGATGGTCGACGTGATCCGGATGGGCGAGCTGAGCCGGCTGCGGGTCTGCGCCGGGCACGACTGCAACCACGTCCTCGTCGACCTGTCCAAGAACCGCTCCCGCCGGTTCTGCGAGAGCGGCTGCGGCAACCGGGCCAACGTGGCCGCCTACCGCGCCCGGGTCAGGTCGGGCTGAGCTCGGCCACCGCAGCAGGTCAAAGGCTCACCGGCCGTCGGCAACCAGGTCGCGAAGCCGGCCGGCCAGCCGTTCGAGGCCCTGCAGCACCAGGTCGCGGTAGCCGGACTCCGGCAGGGCCCGGACGGCTGCCAGGGCCCGATGGACGTGCAGCCAGCCGTTGTCGACGTCCCCGAGTCTGCGGTAGCAGTCGCCGACGTTGAGGTGCAGCGAGGGGTAGAAGCCGGCCACGAGACCCGCGCCGGCAGCTGTTGTCCGCTCGTCGGTCACCAGGTCGGCGGCCGTCAGCGCCTGCAGGTCCCACCACAGCTCGTCAACCGGGTCGTCCTGCACGTCGGCCATGGCGTGGGCGATGCCGCACCGGTGCAGCGGGTCGGCTGACTCGCCACCCGCGTCCCTCCACAGCTGGGCCAGCCGGTCGCGGGCCGCCGGCCGGTCACCGGCCTGGCTCAGCGTGATGGCCTCGCCCAGGCGCACCATCGTCAGGTCCGAATCGATCATGTCCGCCCCTCTCCGTCCTCGCAGGACGTTCGGGACGGTAGTCCTGACCCCCGACAGAATCCGCTAGGACGCCTGCGGCCGCGACCTCGCCGCCCGGAGATAGGCGGTGATGGCGTCGCGGCTCTCGGTCAGGCAGCGGACCCGCTCGTCCATCAGGGCACGCTGCTGCTCGAGACTGGCGAGCAGGTCGGGGGTGACCTCGGCAGCCTGCAGCTCACACGGCTCGTCGAGGCAGGGCAGGATCTGCTTGATGATGCGCACGGGCAGCCCGGAGTCCAGCAGGCCCCGGATCTGCCAGACGTCGTCGAGATGGCACTCGGCATAGTCCCGGTAGCCGTTGGCGAGCCGGGCGGGTGACAGCAGGCCCTGCTCCTCGTAGTAGCGCAGCAGACGGGTCGAGACGTTCGTCCGTGCGGAGAGCTCGCCGATCTTCATCCAGGACCACCCCTTGCCTTCACATCTATGTCAAGGTTCCACCATGGTCGCATGACCACGTCGACCAACGCCACCGCCGCCCGCTTCCTGTTGCTGGCCGCCTTGTGGGGCAGCAGCTTCACCCTGATCAAGGTGTCCCTCGAGGGCCTCACTCCCGGCCAGCTGGTGCTCAGCCGGCTGGTCCTCGGCGCCCTGGTGCTGCTCGCGATCGCGACGGTTCGCGGCGTCCGGCTGCCGACCTCGTACGGGACCTGGCGGCACATCGCCGTTGCCGCCGTCTTGGGCAACGTCGCGCCCTTTCTGCTGCTCTCGTACGGGGAACGCAGCGCCGGGGCCGGCCTGGCCGGGGTCCTGATCGGGGCCACCCCGCTGGTGACGCTGACCATCGCAGCGGTCGCACTGCCGGCCGAACCGGTGAGCCGGCGCAAGCTGACCGGGCTGGTCGTCGGATTCGTCGGCGTGGTGCTGGTGATCGGCCCATGGCGCGAAGCCGGTGGCTC
>JAWWOM010000070.1:0-3846 GCA_033851655.1 Frankiales bacterium | reverse complement strand
GGCCTCGTCCGCACCAGCGACGGAGACCCGCGCCGGCGGGCCCAGCTGGTGCTCGTGGGCGGCTTCTCGGTCCTGGCCGTGTGGACCCAGGCGACCCTGCGCTACGGCCACGTCGACGACGCACTGGGTGCTGTTCTTCGCGGCGCTGGGGGACTGGGCGGTGGTCAGTGCCGACGCCGCGCTCCTCGGTGCCGCCTGCGCCCTCGCCGTGGCCGCGAAGCCGACTGCTGATCGCGGGGCTGGTCGCAGCCGCCGGGGTCGCAGCCGCCTGGCTGCCGTTCGTCCTCGCCGACGCAGCGACGGCTGCACGGCTACCTGCACTGGGTACGCGTACCAGGCGGTCTACTCGTTGATCCCTTACCAACCGCTGCTGACCGGACGTCTGGACGGCTGGCTCCGGCTGGGCACCTGCCTGGCGCTGCTGCTGGCAGCCGTTGCCGTCCCACGCCGGCGGTTGGCCAGGCCGGGCTGATCGGTCGCCGGCGGCCTAACGCCCGTCGGCGGTCAGCCGGAGCGTTTCGATGCGCGTCACGTCCTGCGCCCAGCCGGCGGACTGCACGGCGATCCGGTCCACGTCGATCCGGTGCGGGCTCGTCCCCGCGTAGGGCGTCAGCCCGGCAGAACCCCTGCTGAGCAAGGAAACCGCCCCGGCCTCGTTACCGCGCTGGGCATGGGTGAGGCCCACGCAGATCTGGGCCAGCGCCCGCCACAGGCCGCGTTCCTCGGCGGGGGCGGCTTTCCAGCTCGCTTCGAGGACCTCGTGGGCCTGGAACGGGTGTCCTTCGTCGAGATAGCGCTGTGCCTCGGCGAGCGCGCCGGCAGGCGGCAGCCTGAGGTCGTCGGGGACCCGTTCGACGCCGGGGGTCCCGTACGGCAGCGGGCGTCCGAAGTCGTCCCGCGGCCGGGCGTTGCGGGCCCGCCCGACGCCGTCGCGGTCACGGTCGGCGGTCATCTCAGGTCGGGTCGGCCGAACTCTGCCAGGGCCGACGCCACCACCTCCGGCGCCTCCTCGGGCAGGAAGTGGCCGACGTCGGGGATGGTGCGGAACTCGTACGGGCCCACGACGTGCCGGCGGGAGGCGCGCGCGGTCTCCGGCAGCAGGCACCGGTCCAGGTCGCCGTGCAGGGCGAGCACCGGCGCGGACAGTGGGGCGCGCATGGCGCGGGCGAAGCGCAGCCCGTCAGGGCGGGGCAGCGACCGGAAGACCCAGCGGTAGTACTCCAGCGAGCAGTGCGCCACACCCGGCAGCTGGAACGCCTCGCGCATCCGCTGCTCGTTCTCGGGGTCCGGCCAGCCCGGGCCGGCCCAGCCGCGGGCGAGCCTGATCATCGGTTCGGCGTTGTTGCGCTTGAGATAGCTCTCCGCCCGCGGAACCTGCATCCCGGCCGCGTACCAGCTCGTCGACGCCTCGCGTTGCGGATGGGTGAAGAAGGCCGACCGCATGGTCAGCGGGTGGGCCGACCCCAGGGTGACCAGCCGCCGTACGCGCTGCCGGTGCAGCACCGAGGTGGTCCAGCCGAGGATGCCGCCCCAGCCGTGCCCCGCGATCATCGCGTCGTGCTCGCCGAGCGCCCGGATCATGCCCGCGACATCGGCGGAGAGCGTTGCCAGGTCGTAGCCCCGAGGGGGCTTGTCGCTGGCCCCGTAGCCGCGCAGGTCCGGCGCCACGACCCGGAAGCCGGCGTCGGCCAGAACCGGGATCACGTGCCGCCAGGCGTACCAGAACTGCGGGAACCCGTGCAGCAGCAGGACAAGTGGCCCCTCGCCCGCCTCGACCGCGTGGAAGCGCTGGCCGTTCGCGGCGATCTCGCGGTGCCGCCACGGGCCTTCGACCAGCACGCAGGCCTCGTCCCCGGTCGGCAGGGGACGGGTCACGGACATGTACCCAGCGTGACACACGCCTGAGGAGTCAGCGGACCTCGAGGGCGGCGGCCGTCGTGCTGGTCGGGTGCCGCGCCCAGTCGGCGGTCTCCTTGACGGTACGGATCGTCCGCTCAGGCGGCTTGATCTTCTTGACCAGCCGCAGCCCGACCAGGCCGCCGACCGCCGCTAGCAGCAGCCACAGCCCGGCGACGACGAGGAACCCCCAGCCCAGGCCGATGGAGAACAGGTCGGCGACCCCGAAGGCCGCAGCAACCGACCCCAGGAGCACCACCAGGACGGCGGCGGCGCCAGCAACCACGAACCCGGCGATGGCCGGGGCGAGCCGCTTGCCGGCCTGCGCCACCTCGGCGACGGCCAGCTCCTTCTCCATCTTGACCAGGCTCTTGAGGTCCCCGATCGCGCTGTTGAACAGGGCGCCGAGGCTCTGCTCGCCGGCCAGGGGTGCGGTGGTGACGCGGACGGAGTCGGACATCGAGTCCTCCAGGGCAGGCGGGCATACGGCAGGTGAATCGATCATCCTCGGGTACCCGGTGCCATGGGCCGTCACCCCTCTCCCTCGATGTGGGGTTGCTCCCCTCACGCGCGCAAATCCGAATTCACCGGACGTCGCAGACCTGCCCGGCACGGCTCGGAAAACAGGTTTCTTGACAAATCGGGCGCAACTATCACTAATCTCACCTGGGACACACCACTGCCACGACCCGGAGGTCGCTGTGAAGTTGGGCGGGCGCGTCACTGCTGTCACGGTTTTCGCGCTGCTGAGCTCCGGTCTGGGTTGGGCAGCAGCTTTGCCGGCCCCCGCGGCGACGACGGCGTTCACCGGCACATGGGCGGCCTCGCCGCAGAGCTCCAGCCGGACCTTCGCAGGACAGACGATCCGGCAGATCGTGCACACGAGTATCGGCGGCTCACAGGTGCGGATACAGCTGTCGAACGTCTTCGGCAATGCGCCGTTGACGATCGCTGATGTGCACGTGGCCAAAAGCGCGGGCGGCTCGTCGGTCACGGCGGGAACGGACAAGCAGCTGACATTCGGTGGACAGTCGTCCGTCACGGTCGCGGCGGGCGGCCTGGCAGTCAGCGACGCCGCGACGTACACCGTCGACGCGCTCGCCAACCTGGACGTCAGCTTCTACGTCAACGGCACCTCGGGTCCGTCGACCGTGCACAACCAAGGCACACAGGACAACTACATCGCGTCGGGTGACGTCAGCGGGCAGACCACGATCTCGGCGAGCACGATGGGCAGCTACTACTACCTGATGAATGTCGACGTGCAGAACCCGAATGCCGAAGGTGCCGTCGTGACGCTGGGTGCGTCGATCACGGACGGCGTCGGGTCGTCGCAGAACAACAACCGGCGTTGGCCGAACGACCTCGCAGTGCGGTTGTCGCAAGCAGGTCGGACCGTGGGTGTCCTCGACCAGGGCATCAGCGGCAACGGCCTCGTGACCGGAGGCACGGGCAACAGCGCGACCTACCGGTTCGACCGGGACGTGCTCGCCCAACCGAACGTCAAGTGGGTCATCTTCACCGACAACCCGGTGAACGACCTCAACTCCGGCGACACCTCCGTCACTGCCGCTCGGATCATCACGGCGACACAGGACCTGATCAACCGCGCGCACGCCCGCGGCATCAAGTTCATCTGCGGCACGCTGACGCCGTTCGAGGGGGCTGGTCCCAACTGGAACACGTCCGTGGAGTCGCAGCGGGTCGCATTCGACAACTGGGTTCGTTCGGCGAACAACGGCTGTGACGGGTACGTCGACATGGACGTTGCTACGCACGACCCGTCGTACCCGTCGCGTTACCTGCCCGCGTACGACCTGGGCGACCACCTGCACGCCAACGAAGCCGGCCTGCAGGCGATGGCGAACGCTGTCAACCTCAGCCTGCTCAGCGCTGGCTCGCCGCCGCCGCCGGCACCGGTCGTGTCCTTCCGTGCGCACGCGAACGGCA
>JAWWOM010000067.1:0-23460 GCA_033851655.1 Frankiales bacterium | reverse complement strand
GGCGTTCTCGGCGAGGAAGGCCCGTACCGCGGTCAGCGGGTTGTTGCCCTTGTCCCACGGGCGGTCCGGGTAGAAGCCCGCCGGGAACTCCTCGACCAGCGTGTCCGCGACCAGCACCATCCCGCCGACCGGCAGCAGCGGGGCGAGCAGGCGCAGCTCGGCCAGCACGTGGTCGTGGGTGTGGTTGCTGTCCAGGATGAGGACGGCCCGCTCGGCCCCGGCGAGGAAGGACTCGGTGCGCTCGGCGGCGGCGGCCACCGTCGAGTCGCTCTCGAGCAGCTCGACCCCAGCGGCCATCGGGTGTGCGGCCAGCGCGTCGTGGGTGTGCTGGAAGATCTTGAGGTCGATGCCGAGGACCGCCGGCTGCTCGCCGGTGAGCAGCATCAGGCTGGTGTCCAGCAGCATCGAGCCGCCGCGGGCGACGCCGGTCTCGACCACCCGTTGGGGACGGTAGGCCCAGAACAGCTCCTGCAGCACCATCACGTCGTCGGGCAGCCGGATGATCGGCACGCCCAGCCACTCCCAGGTGTACGTGTAGTGGTGGGCGTCCGCAGCCTCCTGCAGGTCGACGGCCCGCCGGCGCAGCGCGTCGTCGGTGCCGAGCGTCTCGCGCCAGCCGGCCCGCGAGGCCGCGAACTGGTCCGCGGCAGGCACGACGGTGTCGTGCGAGAGCTGAGCCGCCTGCGCGGCGCTAGCAGTTGTGTCAGTCACCGGGAAAGAGCTCCTCTGTGGTGGTGGGCGACCAGCCCAGGTCGACCAGTCGGGCCACGTTAGCGGGCAGGTGGGCATGCGGGGGAGAGCCCTCCGGAGCAGGGTCGGCAGCCTGCCAGGCCACGCCGAGGGCTTCGACCAGCTCCCGTACGGTACGCAGTCGGCCGGAGCCGATCTCGACCTCTCCGGTGAGCCGGTGCGTGGCGGCCGCACAGACGGCGGCGGCGACGTCGTCGACGTGGACGAAGTCGTGCCGGCTCTCGGGCGTCAGCAGGGTGAGCGGGTGACCGGCGTCACGGGCGGCGATCGCCTGGTTGACCAGCGCCGGCCTGCGCCGGTCCGGGTCGATGACGTAGAACGGGCGGAGCCAGCCGATCTCGCCGATGCTGACGGCTGGCAGAAGTGCTTGCCACAGCGCACTTTTGGCCCCTGAGTAGGCGTCGGCGGCTGCGCCTTCACGATCGAGCGGGGATCCGGTCGCGAACAGCAGGGCATCGTTGTCGGTGCAGGCGCTGGCCAGCTCGAGCGTCGCCGCGAGCCACCGCTCGTTGTCCGCCGAGCCGCGGTAGCCGGGCGTCCCGCTGGCCACCCATGCGAGGTGGACGACCACCGCCGGCCGCAGCCGGCGGACCACGGCCGTGGCTGTGCCGGGCACCAGCAGGTCGTCGGCGGAACGGTCCAGCGGCACCGGCTCGAGCTCCGGATCGGTCCAGCCCTTGAGCACGGCCTGGCCGATCAGTCCGGTGCCACCGGTGATCAGGGCAGTGCTGGCCATGCCGGCGCCTCCCGGTCGCGGTCGGAGATCCGGGTCACCGGCAGCGGCCACGGGATGGCCAGCGTCGGGTCGTCCCAGCGCAGGCTGCGCGCGCTGGTCGCGACGAACGGCGTCGAGATCAGGTAGGCGACCGCCGTGTCGTCGGCCAGTGTCTGGTAGCCGTGTGCCACCCCGCGCGGCACGTGGAGCGCCGTCGGCTCGTCGGCGGACAGCTCGACCGACAGCCAGGTCCCGTACGACGGTCCCTGGCGCAGGTCGACCAGGACGTCGAAGATGGCACCCGTCGTGCACCACAACGTCTTGGCCTCTGCGTGCGGCTCCGCCTGGTAGTGCAGCCCGCGCACGGTGCCCGCGACGGTGTTGGTCGCGACCGACACCTGGTCGACGTCGGCCTCGAGACCGGCCTCGCGCAGCGCCGGGAGGTCGACGACCCGGCGGAAGCTGCCCCGCTGGTCCCCGTGCACCTCGGCCCGGAGCAGGGTCGCGCCGGGGATCGCCAGCGGCTCGGCCTTCACCGGGGCAGGGTCCGCATCTCCGGGATCGCAGCCCATGCGGTGGCATCGGGGACCAGATCGGCGAGGACGGCGACGATCTCGCCGGCGATGTTCCAGGGCAGGACCAGTACGTCCGTCGGAGTGCTGTCGGCCAGCGCAGCGGGGGCGACGATGGGGATCCGGCTGCCGGGTAGCCAGCGGCCCTGCTTCTCGGCCGAGCCGTCGGCGACGACCAGCAGGTCCCCGGCCCGTACGCCGGCCGCGTTGAGCAGGGTGTTGCCCTTGGCGGCAGCGCCGTAGGCGGCGACCCGCGCACCCGCCGCCGCGCGTTCGGTCAGCCAGGACCGCAACCCGTCCACCGCGGCCCGGCTACGGCCCTCGAAGGCCTGCCAGGCCGGCGGTGACAGCAGCCCCGCCGCCAGCTCGCGCTCGATGAGCTCGCCGACGACGGGGTCCGCGGCCACCGCGCCGGCCCTGCGGATCCAGTAGCGGTACGAGCCGCCGTGGGTCGGCAGCTCCTCGACCCGCACCAGCTGGAGGCCGTGCCGCTCGACCAGGCGGGCGACCGCGTGGGCGGAGAGGTAGGAGTAGTGCTCGTGGTAGATCGTGTCGAACTGGGTCTCGGTCAGCAGGGTGACGAACGAGGGGTTCTCGACGGTGATCGTGGTGTCGTCGCCGCAGAGGATGGCGAAGCCGCCGACGAAGTCGTCGAGGTCAGGCACGTGGGCGAGCACGTTGTTGGCCGCCACCAGCGTCGGGGTGCCGTGCTCGTCGACCAGCTGCCGCGCGGCCTCGCGACCGAAGAACGTGGTGACCGTGGGCACGCCGTTGGCCCTGGCGATCTCGGCGACGTTGGCCGCCGGCTCGACGCCGAGGACCTGGACGCCGAGGTCGCGGAACTCGCGCAGCAGGTAGCCGTCGTTGCTGGCGACCTCGACCACCAGCCCGCCGTCGGCCAGGCCGAGCTCGTCGTACATGACCTTGGCGTAGTTGCGGGCGTGGGCAACCCAGGACGAGCTGACCGAGGACAGGTAGGGGTAGTCGCCGAAGATCCGCTCCGGGGCGACGAACTCGCCGAGCTGGCCTAGCCCGCACTCGGCGCAGATCCGCAGGTGCAGCGGGAACACCGCGTCCGGGGTGTCGGCGGCGGGCAGCAGCTCGTTGGCCAGCGGCTGCTCGCCCAGGTCCAGCACGGACTGCAGCGCCTTGGCGCCGCAGCCCCGGCAGACGGTGACGCCCTGCGTCGTCAGGGCCGCCCCGGCCGGTGGAGTGTCCGTGCTCGTCACGCCTGCTCCTTGATCGTCGTGGTGTAGGACGCCAGCTGCGCGCTCACCAGGTCAGCGGCCGGCGTCCCGGAGGCGAGGCCGCGGTACCACTCGAGGGTCAGCACCACCGCGTCCTTCCAGTCCAGCGCGCTGGTCCAGCCGAGGGTCTTGGCGGCAAGCCGCGAGTCGAGGGTCAGGTTGACCGTCTCATGGAACGACGCAGCAGCCGCCGTGGTGAACAGGGTCCCCGGCGCGGCCGGCGCCGCGGCGTGCCACCACTCGCCGGCGAAGGCCGCCAGCTCCTCGACGCGTACGGACTGCCCGTCGCTGGGTCCGAGGTTGAGCGCGGGCGGCAGCTCCCGGCCGGCGGCGAGGGCCTCGACGTAGACGAGGTAGCCACGCAGTGGCTCGAGCACGTGCTGCCAGGGCCGGACGCTCTGCGGGGCGCGCAGGTGCGGGACCTCGCCGGCCTGCCAGGCCCGTACGAGGTCGGGCAGCAGCCGGTCGGCAGCCCAGTCGCCGCCGCCGATGACGTTGCCGGCCCTTGCGGTCGCCCGGGGGGCCGCGGTTGCCGGCCAGGACAGCACGGCCAGCTCGGCAGCAGCCTTGCTGGCGGAGTAGGGCTCGAGGCCGCCGAGGAAGTGCGTCTCGTCGTGTGGTGGCTGCTGGCGCGGGTCGTAGACCTTGTCGGTCGTGATGATCAGCGTCGCCAGCAGGTCGGGCAGCGAAGCCAGCAGCTCCAGGACCGCGACCGTGCCGCCGACGTTGGCGTTGAACGTCAACGCAGGGTGCGCGTGCCCGACCGGGACCAGCGACTGGGCCGCGAGGTGCAGGACGACCTCCGGCCGGAACTCGGCAATGCCGACCGACCAGTGCGGCTGGGTGATGTCCGTACGGATCTCGGTCACGTCGGTGCGGCCCAGCTGGGTCCACAGCGAGGGGGTCGTCGGTGGCTCCGGCAGCGAGACGCCGAGCACCTCGGCCCCCAGCTCGCGCAGCCAACAGGTCAGCCAGGCGCCCTTGAAGCCGGTGTGCCCGGTCAGCAGCACCCGCCGGCCGCGCCAGAACTCCGGCGTGGGCAGTGCGTTCATGCAGGTGCCCAGGGGGCGTTGCCCTCGTCCCACAGCCGGTTGAGCTCGTCCCGGTCGCGCAGCGTGTCCATCGGCATCCAGAAGCCGTCGTGCTGGTAGGCGGCGAGCTGGCCCTTGGCGGCGAGGGTGGCCAGCGGCTCCGCCTCGAGCACGCAGTCGTCTCCGGTGAGCAGGGACAGCATGTCCGGCTCGAACACGAAGAAGCCGCCGTTGATCCGGTCCTGGGACTCGATCGGCTTCTCCCGGAACCGGGTCACCATCCCGTCGTCGATGCCCAGGGCGCCGAAACGGGGCGGTGGGTGCACGGCGGTCACCGTCGCGAGGCCCCCGAGCGCCTCGTGGTGGCGCAGCAGGTCGTCGACCGGCACGTCGGAGACTCCGTCGCCGTAGGTCAGCATGAACCGCTCGTCGAGCAGGTGGGACAGCCGGCCCAGCCGGCCGCCGGTCATGGTGGCGTCGCCGGTGTCGACCAGCGTCACCCGCCAGTCCTCCGGGTGCTGGGAGAGCACCTCGACCTGACCGGTGCCCAGGTTGATCGACAGGTCGTTCTGGTGGGTCGTGTAGTTGGCGAAGTACTCCTTCACCACGTAGCCCTTGTAGCCCAGTGCGACCACGAAGTCGTTGTGCCCGTACGACGCGTAGTGCCGCATGATGTGCCACAGGATCGGCCGGCCGCCGATGGCGACCATCGGCTTGGGGATCGCGTGCGTCTCCTCGGCCAGCCGCGTGCCGCGGCCGCCCGCGAGGATGACTACCTTCATGTGTCCCTTTCCCTGTCCAGTACCAGGGGCAGGCGGCGAGGCACCCCGGGCTGCCGTCGGGCAGATCCTAGCCCAACGGGCTGAGTGCGTCGGTGATCCTGTCGCGGTGCCACTCGCTAGTGTCCCCAGGCATGGAGAGCACGGGGACGCCGTCCAGGTTCTGGCAGCAGCTCTCGGACGAGCACGCGGCACTGCTCGAGCGGCACGGCTACGGCGAGGTCAAGCGCCAGCAGGCGCTGCGCTACTTCACCTGGCAGTGGCGGTGGCGGCAGATGGTGCGCAGCGAGCAGCTGCGGTTCCTCCTGCGGGCGACCGGCAAGGCCGACCTGACCCGCGTCGTGCTGGCCCGCCAGCCGTTGTCGCGGGCGCTGTGGCGCGGGCTGCCCTGGGGCCTTGCCGACCGGTGGCTCTACGCGCGGGCGACCCGGCTGCTGTGGCTGTACGCGCAGCGTCACGGTGATCCGGAGGTGCTGGCACTCGGCGAGCCCGCGCTCGGCAATCCGCCGCCGGTGCTCTGGCGGGGCGAGGTGATCTCGCAGGACCTTGCCAACTGCGCGCTCGAGGCCGAGGCGATCCGGCGGGCGATGCACGGGACCCGGCCTGGGTCGATCCTCGAGATAGGCAGCGGCTACGGCCGTACCGCGTACTCGCTGCTGGGCATCTTCCCTGAGGCCTCGTACACCGTCGTCGACATCGAGCCGGCGTTGTCCATCACCCGGTTCTACCTGACCTCGCTCCACCCCGACCGTGAGCTGCACTTCGTCGAGGCGGGCAACCTGGACGCGGTGGTCGCCCGGCCCGACCTGGTCGTGGCCATTGCGGCGTTCGAGGACATGACGCCCGGCCAGGTCGCGGCGTACCTGCTGTGGCTGGACCGGGTGGTCGCGCCCGGCGCGACGGTGTTCGTCAAGCAGTGGGAGCAGTGGCACAACCCTGCCGACGACGTGGTCAACCGGCTCGATGACTACCCGGTGCCTGCAGGGTGGGCGGCCACGTTCCGCGAGGCGGCACCCGTGCAGACCCGGTTCCTGCAAGCCGCTTGGCGGGTCGGCACACCGGCCTAGTCAGCGCGGGGTCAGTCGCCCGACCCGGCGGGCAGCGAGCCGGGTCGCGAGCCGCACAGGGCGCTCCCACAACGGTGCCAGCCGTCGCTGCGTCGGGGACAGGTAGCGCCGTTTGACCTGTTCGGCCTCGGCGAGTGACCTGGCCCGGTTCGCCACGGTGGTCGACTCCGGGTGCCAGCGGAATGACGCCAGCGTCGTGCCGGTGTTGACGAACCGGCCCTTGCTGCGCAGCCGCAGCAGCAGGTCGAGGTCCATCGCAAAGCTCAGCGACGGGTCGAGCAGCCCGACCTGGCGCAGGGCAGCGAGCCGGAACAGCGCTCCCGGCTGAGGTACGAGGTCCGGGCCCCAAGTCATCAGCCAGGGGGCCAGCCGCCCCGCCTTGCTGGTGAACAGTCGGCCACCGTCGCTGTCGATGTAGTCGCAGTGGCCGAAGGCGACGACAGCCGCGCTGTCGCCGTCCAACGCCTTCGCGGCAGCGGCGAGGGCCCCGGGGGCGAGCAGGTCGTCGTCGCCGATCCAGTTGCCGTAGAGGTGCCGAGGCTCGGCGAGCGCGAAGCCGACGTTGATGGCAGCGGTCATGCCACCAGGGTCGTCGACCAGCCTGGCGCCGCTTGCGCTGGCGATAGCCCGGGCTTCGGTGGCCTCCGCGGGCACGACGACGACGACATCGGCAGGCTCGTCCGGTTGATCAGCGAGGGACTGCAATGTCAGGTTGAGGAGCTCGGGTCGCTTGCCGAGCGTGGGAACGACGATGATGACGCGACTCTGTGCGTCGGCCGTGCGCTCGTCGCCCCCGGTTAATGGCTCCACGCAGTTCTCTCCTCGTACCGCGATCACGTCATGAGGGCCTAAGGGCAGGTCTGCAGACTACTGCCCGGTCAGCGGTGGCCCGGCAGATGTGCTCACCGGTCAGGGCTTGCCGGCTGTGGAGACAATGAGCGGGCGCAGGACGCTCACGCGGGGTAGCCGAAGTCGGGCGTTGCGCCCGGCCCAGCGGCTACGGTCGGTTGACGGAAGGGCTGTGCGGGTGGATGCCACCGGCGCAGGTCTTGCCAGAGGGCCACTCCCAAGGCAGCCGTCCCTGCCATCGCGCCGACCAGGAAACCGGTGCCGGCTCGGCTCACCGCGCCCGTCCCCGCAGCCGTACCGGCAGCGAGGCCCGCGAGGCCGACCAGCCAGCCCATGGTCGTGGCCGCATGTCGGCCCCGGCCCAGGAGGGCTTGCGCCAGGACAGCCGCGATGAGGAACAGCCCGACGGACAAGGTCATCTCGGCGAAGGTCCACCGGCTCAGACTGGTGACGGACTGCCGGAAGCCGAAGAACGTGCGCAGCATCCATGGCCCGAGGGCGACGGCCGCCACCGAGCTGACGGCGACGAGGGCCGCCGCCGCCGTCAGCACTCGCGAGATCAGCTGTACGAAGGAGGCGCGTCGTTGTGCTGCGGAGTGCTCGGCGATCGCCGGCAGGAAGCTCGGCTGGACTGCAGTGAACAGGAAGACCGGCACCCGTACGACGACGAGAGCTGCCAGGAAGGCACCGACCCGGGCCTGCTCGCCGCGGCCGGCCAGCAGCGCGACGACGAGGGGGCCGGCGTTGATCAACAGCTGGGAGGCCAGGCAGCTGAGTACGAGCAGACCCACGGGACGTACCAGGGGCGGGGGCGGCTCGGTGGTCACCGGTCCGTCGGGTCGCTGCCAGCCGATGGCCGAAACCCCGGCGGCGACCCACGGCGCTCCTGCGAACATCGCGCCGTACCAGCCCACGCCGGTGGCGCCGATCAGTACGAGCAGCACTGTCCCGCCCAGCCGCACGGTGCCTTCGACGGCCAGCTGCACTCCGTACCGGGGGAGCTGGCGGCGTCCGGCCAGCTCGCCACGCATGGCGAAGCAGACGGCGTAGCCAGGCAGGGCGATGCACAGGGCCACCAGCAGGGGGGCGTTGCGACCGACGATGGTGAGGGTCACCGGGAAGGCAACCGCGACAACCGCCACGGCGGCCGCGGCACCGCACAGCCCTAGCCGGGTCGCCCGGCGGAACAGTGCTGCGTCCCACACTCCCCGCCCCCGCTGGTCGCCCCGCAACCGGGCGATCTCCTGCTCCAGCGGCAGGAACAGCCCCGTGGCGATGCTGGTCAGTAGCACGTAGAGCGCCGAGAGCGGCCCAAAGGCTGCGGCCCCCAACGTTCGCCCGGCCAGGATGAGCACCAGATAGGTCGTGATCGCCTGGCTGACCAAGCCTGCGAGCAGCGGCAGCGACTGCGCGACGGGCCGATGGGGCCTTTCGTCCTCGCGCACGCCGCTAGTCTACGATGGCCGACGACCCGCCCGCCCCCTGTGACGTGCTCGATGGTGTTCGGTGTCAGGACGCCGACGGAGGAGGGACTGCTGCGTGAGTGCGCTCAGCTCCGCAGAGACCTTGGCACCTGAGAGAGCCCCCACCGGCCGGCTGGCCCGGGCCGGCCTTGTGGCGGCGCGGTTCGTGCTCAGTGCCGGCGTGGCCGCCCTCGTCGGTGCGCTGATCTGGTGGCGGCAGCCGACCCAGCTCAGCCGCAGCACCGACATCATCGGCTACCCGACCTGGGCCGACTTCTACTTCCCCCGGACGTTCCTTGCCTACCGGCTGGCGGTCTGGGAGCTGCCGCTGGTCACCCTGCTCAGCTATGCGCTGCTGCGTTGGAAGGGACCGTTGCGGCTCTCCCGCCCGGAGGCCGCCCGCCCCACCGTCGCCCTGGTCGACGAGGGTACCGAGGTCGGCCGTTATCCCTTGCTGCGGCTGCTGATTGTGCT
Source organism: Frankiales bacterium (assembly GCA_033851655.1). GTDB lineage: Bacteria > Actinomycetota > Actinomycetes > JAWWOL01 > JAWWOL01 > JAWWOL01. The sequence continues at coordinate 14,513 of JAWWOM010000067.1, read as the reverse complement.
GCCGCCGGCCGCCCTGGTCGGCGTCGCCGTGAGCACCCGCCCGGTGGTCTTCGGCGGCGCCGTGACCACGGCGGGGATCGTCGCGGCGGTCTGCTACGTGCTGGTCGTCTACGCCGCTGCCCTGATCCTCGGCAAGGTCGCCGGACGTGGACGCTTCGGACGTCAGCCGCTCGAGCTGGTCAACGCCGCCGGCTGCGTGCTGGTCGCCTTCGGCGCGGTCGCTTTCTTCGCCCAGCATTGCCTGGTCCAGGCCACCAACGGCCAGCGGCACTACTGGCACTGGTTCCCTGCGTGGGCCCTCGTGCTGCTGATCGCCCTGGGCCTGGGCTGGACGGCCTGGCGGCTCAGGAGCGGCTGGTCGCCGGCCCAGGTCGAGCGGCCGCTGCGCCGGGTGCTCGTCGGGTCGGCGATCCTGTTCCTCGCTACCGGCGCCATGCCGGCTACTGTCGGCGGTCTCGGCGGCTTCGACGACATGCAGAGTGTCACCGGTGCCGGCCTGCTCTCACGTGGCTACTTTCCCTGGCGCGACTTCTTGTTCATCCACGGGCTGTTCGAGGACGCGCTGCGCAGCTCCCTTGGTTTCGTGATGTTCCAGCACACGTACTGGGGATCCGTCGCCGGCAGCTTTCTGATCGTCGCGCCGCTGTGCTGGGTCAGCGTGTACGTGCTGGGCTCCTGGTCCAGCCGGCATGGTGGGCTGATCGGGCTCGGCGTGGTCATGTTCGCGCTGTGGAACGGCGTCTCGGCCGTGCTGTTCTACCGCTTCATCGCGCTGCCGGTCATCTTCGTCCTGCTCGGTGAGGCGCTCCGCCGCAAGCAGCTGCGCTGGACCGCTGCCCTCGCAGTGGCAGTCTTCGTCGACGGGCTGCTGGTGCCCGAGTCCTCCTTCCAGGCTGGAGCCATCAGCCTGGTCCTGATCGGCAGCGACCTGGTGCACCGCGACGCTGCGGCGAGCTGGCGGACCACCCTGCGGCGCTCCGGCACGTTCTTCGGTACGGGCGCGGTCCTCGTCGTGGTCTGGGCGGTCTTCCTCGCGGCCAACCACGCGCTCGGCTCATTCGTCCAGTACTACCGGATCTTCGGGCCGGGGCACGCTGCCTCAGGCGCCATCCCGGTCGCCATTTCCGGCCGGCTCAGCTGGGGGCTGTTCTACCTGACTGTCGTGCTGGTCGTACTCACCCTGGCTACGACCGGCTGGCGGCTGCTGAGCCGGCGCAGCTGGACACCCCGCGACTGGGTCACCGTCGCCGCCGCGATCACCGCCGGCTTGTACGAGGAGAAGCTGCTCGGCCGCTTCGACGGTGGCCACCTGCTGCAGACCGTCGGGGTGGCGCTGTCGCTGTGGACTTTGTGGGCTGCCACGATCCTGGACGCCGCAGACGGTCTGGTCGTAGCGGTGTTCCGGCGGGTCAGGCTGCTGCGCCCCGTACTCCCGATGTTCGCCCGGGTCGCCACGGTCGCCGTTCTCCTGGTGACCTTCGTCCAGCAGCCGATCATCCGGCACCAGCTCTGGCACATCCCGCAGACCGAGAAGTCGCAGGTCAACACCCTCGACCAGGTGCCTCTGGTCGGCTACTCCGCGCCGGCGGCGATGGATCCGACGCTGCTGCCTGACCTCGATCGGGTCCTCGACACCTACGGCGGCCCCATGGCAAAGGTGTTCGACAACACCAACAGCCTGGGCTACTTCTACTACCTCCTGGGCCGCGCACCGGCCTCGGCGTTCGTCCACGTCAGCATGGCCGAGCCGGAGTACGCTCAGAAGCTGCTGACCGCCCAGCTGAGCAAGAGCCGCCCGCCCCTGGTCGCCTTCGATGACGACCTGCTCGGACTGCCGGCGTGGGACGGCCCGCGGAACAACGTGCGGCACTTCGAGGTGGCGCAATATCTCCTGGACGGCTGGACCCCGATCCTGCGTACCCACTCAGTGCTCTTCTTGCTGCGCAACGACCTGGTGAAGAACCGGCCGGAGATCCCTGTGCTGAGCGTGCCGCCCTCCGCGGCCGACCTCTACTTCTCCAGCGCCAACTGCGACTGGGGCGACACCCCCAACTTCCTCAGCTCGCGGCCGAGCGGGCGCCAGCTCGACCTGGCCGTCCACCAGCAAGGATCGGTGCGATTCATCACGGTCAGCGGCTGGGCCTACGACATCGCTCACAAGCGGCCGGTCCGGCGGATCGTCGTGGCGGCCGGGGGTGTGATTGTCGGCCACGTGGACCCGGGCGGACCCAGGCCAGACGTTGCGACGGCGATCGGCGACAAGGGCGCCGCCACCAGCGGATTCTCCGGCACGGTCAGCACGACGCGCATCGGCGGAGTCAGGGTGTACGCCGAGCTCGCCGACGGCACCGCCGTACCGTTGCATGGCACGGGGGCGGTCTCCGCCAAGGCGCTGACGACGCAGGACGGTGGCCACATTCCGGTCGTCGGCGTCACGGTGGCCGAGTCGGGCTCACTCGACCACGCGGGCAGCACGAAGTACCAGCTGGCCAGTGCGGCCTTGCCGGCGGGCACCACCCTGACCGACTACCAGGTGGCCACGGTCGGTGCCTCGCGCCCGCTCAGTCGGGGACTGGTCATGCTGACCGACAACCTGCCCGGCCAGGCGGGGGCGCAGGTCGGCCAACGGCTGATCACCGCCAGCACGCTCGACGGGATGGGAGACACGCTGTCGGTACGGGTCGGCAGCTGCCTGCAGTGGCACGGCTACGACACGTCGACGCTGTACGTGCTCCAGGTCGGAGGCACGCCGGTCACGAGCCTGCGACTGTCGGGTGTCAGGGACTGAGCCGACCCAGCAGAGCCTCGGCCTCGGCGCGCCCGGCCGGTGAGCCGATCTCGTAGAAGCGCTCGCCCACCTCGTAGCCGGCCAGGGCCCCTTCGGCGGCAAGGGCTGTGCACAGCGGCGCGAGGTCGCTGGGCTCGCCGCGTGGCACTCGTGCCCGGACCAGCTCACGAGTCAGCACCGACAGGCCGTAGTCGATCCAGTGCATCTCCGGTGGAGTCGGGTCGAGGCCCTTCTCGTAGCGCAGGACCAGCCCGTCGCCGTAGACGACATTGCTGTCGTCCCAGCGGCCGTGGTTGTCGAACACTGTCATCAGAGCGGGCAGCCCGGACCGCTCGCTCGTGCGCAGGACGTCGGCCGGGTCGACCTGCAGCCAGGAGTCGCCGTAGAGCACCAGGAAGCGCTCGCCGAGCACCCCGGCCTCGTCGGCCAGCGACAGTGCGCCAGCGGTGCCCCGCAGTTGGGTCCCCTCGTCGACGTAGGCGACATCGAGATCCCACGCTCTGCCGTCGCCGACGAACTCGCGCACCTGCTCGCCGAGGTAGGCGATGCAGTAGACGACCGATGTCACCCCGGCCGCCCGTAGCCAGGTCAGCTGCCAGGACGCGAACGGCCGCCCAGCCACAGGCAGCAGGGTCTTGGGAATACTCCTTGCGTCAGGCCACATGCGGGTACCGAGGCCCCCGGCGAGAATCACGCACTGCACGGGCCGCGGACCTATTCGCGGACGAGGACGCTGCTGCCGGCGTGGTCAAAGCCGAACCGCAGCTCGGTCAGGCCCTCGTCGCGCATCGCTGCGCGAAGGGCGCGATCGTCCTCGGCATAGAACATCAGGAACCCGCCGGCCCCGGCACCCACCAGCTTGCCGCCGCGGGCACCATGTCGCCGGCCGACCTCGTACAGGTGGTCGATCCGCGGGTTGGACATCGACTGCGAGCGCTTCTTCTTGTGCTCCCAGTGGGTGTGCATGAGGTCCGCGAACTCGCCGACGTCGCCGTCCTCGAGTGCGGCCACGCTGAGCAGGCCGAGGTCCTTGACGTAGTCGAGATTGTCGATCATCGACCGATCGCCGCTCTCGGAGCGGACCTTCTGCTCGCTGAGGACGCGGTCAGCGTCGCGGGAGTAGCCGGTGAAGAACATCAGCAGGTTCTGCTCGAGGTCGAACACCGTGTCCGGGGACAGCTTGGCCGGGACCGCCTCTACGCCGCCGTCCTGCTGGAAGTCGAAACGGGTGATGCCACCGAACGCGGCGATGTACTGGTCCTGCTTGCCCACCGACCGGCCGAGCCGGTCGATCTCGATCTCGCAGGCCTCGCGGCCGAGGTCTGCGGCGGTGACGTGGTTGCGCTGGACGGTGTGGACCGCGTTGAGCAGCCCTACGGTGAACGACCCGGACGAGCCGAGGCCCGTACCCGAGGGGATGTCGGCCGTGCTGACGATCTCGACTCCGGGGCCGATGTCGTGCTGGCGCAGGACCTCCCGGACGATCGGGTGCTCGACCTCGCCTGCGGTGTCGACGCGCTCGAGAGCGGAGTACTTGAGGAAGTAGTCCGCCGTAAAGGTCTGGTTGACCGAGATGTAGATGTGCTTGGAGATCGCGGCCGACAGCACCATGCCGCCGTGTTTCTCGTAGTACGAGGGCAGATCGGTGCCTCCCCCGCCGAGGGTGATGCGCAGCGGGGTGCGCGTGATCAGCACGGGACGACCGCCGGCACGTGGGCGACCGCTGCCATCTGCCAGCCGAGGACGAAGTTGTCCCGATTTAGCGGGAAAGCCTTGCGGAAGAACGCAGTCAGCGCTGCTTCGGTCCTCGAGGGCGTCTCGCCGGAGGGTCGGGCCTCGATCTCCTCGACCAGCTTCTGGCCTCGCGCGATGACGGCCAGCTTGTAGAGGTTGAAGAACGGGAAGCCGGCCCGCAGAATCCGGTCGACCTCGAGTCCTGCGTCCTCGAGCACGCGCCGCAGCCGCGTCGCGTCGTAGTGGGTGAAGTGCCCGATGTGCTTGTCGAACGCCGAGCGGGGACCGCCGGGCACCGTGACGACCACCATGGCGCCGGGCGCGAGCAGGCTGACGGCGTTGCGCATCAGCGTGGTCGGGTCCTCAACGTGCTCGAGCACCTCTGAGCAGATCGCGTGAGTGGCCGGCGGCTGGTCGTCGTCGAGCGCGACCGGCTGGAGCAGGTCTCGCTGGACGAAGCGGGCCGGCAAACCCTCGCGCCCGGCCGCGACCCGGCTGCGACGAACACCCTCGCCGCTGTACTCGACCCCCCACACCGAGACCTGGGGGTGGCTGCGCTGGAAGTCGAGGGCGAACTGACCCTGGCCGCTGCCGATGTCCAGCAGCGTGCTCCCGGCCTGAGGCTCGCCGAGCAGCCGCAGGATCAGCGCGTGCCGGTAGTCGTTGGCCGGGTTGCCGCGGGCCGCCTCACCGAACTTGTCCCAGTGGTCGTCCCAGTCGTCCTGGTCCGTGCCGTCCTCGTTGATCCGTACGCCGTGCAGCGCTCCCTGGAGCGGCTTGGTCACAGCGAGAGCCCGGCCGCCGCGGCGTCGCGGTGGAACATCTGGACGGTCTCCAGGGAGAACTGCTCGAGGTCCTTGCCGAACCCGGCCATCTTGGCCAACAGGTCATGGGTCAACGTGATGATGTGCACGCCGATGGTCTCGGCCTGGACGATGTTGAGCACCTCGCGCGGACTGGCCCACAGCAGCTCGAGCGCCGGGTGGGGCGCCATGATCTCGAGCGCGCGCTGCATAAGCGGGATCGGGTCGCGACCGGTGTCGGCGATCCGGCCGGCGAACATCGACAGCATGTGGCGGGCGCCGCCTGCGGCGGCCTCGGTCACCGTCTCGACCTGCTGCTCGGTCATCATCGCCGTGACGTTGAGCTGAACGCCCTCGGCCGACAGCTCGCGGATCACCGGTGCCATCGAGACGCCGGAGGCATTGGTGACCGGCACCTTGACGTAGACGTTGGGTCCCCAGCCGGCAATCAGGCGCGCCTGCCGCAGCACCTCGTCCGGCTCGTCGGCGAAGGTCTCGAACGAGATCGGCAGGTCGGTGACCGCGTCGAGCACCTTGCGTGCGAAGGCTTCGTAGTCGGTCACTCCCGACTTGTGCATGAGCGTCGGGTTGGTCGTGAACCCGTCGATCCGTGGATCGACAGCAAGGGCGACGATCGTCTCGTAGTCTGCGCCGTCGGCGAAGATCTTCACGCGGTTGTCTCCCTGGCCCGGGGTCGGGGTGCGCTCGTGGTGAAGGCGAGGATGTGCTCGCTAGCCTGGAACAGACTACTGAACGTGGCGTCGGGCGGGGTGTGCAACGTCTCGCCATGATCCCACTCGATGTGTACGGCGTGGACACCGGCGCGCCGAGCGGCGTCGATGTCCCGCCAGCGGTCGCCCACCGCGACACTGCGGTTGAGGTCGAGCCGGAGCCGCTGCGCCGCGTCGAGGATCATGCCCGGCCTGGGCTTGCGGCACGGGCAGCCGTCGGCATCGTCGTGGTCGCAGACCAGGATCTCGTCCAGGGGCAGGCTCTCGCGCAGGATCGCGTGCATCGCCTCGAGTTCTGTTCGACGCAGGGTGCCGCGGGCCACGTCAGGCTGGTTGGTCACGACCACCAGGGCCAGTCCTTGTGCTGCGAACGCGGAGCAGGCCTCGATGACCCCCGGCAGGATCCGGAACTGTGCCGGGTCACGGGGCGGCGCGGGCTTCCCGCCCTCGACGAAGGCCTCGTTGAGCACCCCGTCGCGGTCCAGGAAGACCGCAGGTCGTCTGGTCACGTGCCGAAACGGCCGGCCCGGGCATCCTGCGCCATCGAGGTCATCGACTCGCGTAGACCCTCCGGGCCGGTGTGGGCGTTGCGCCAGCCGAGCGAGCGGATCTTGTCCGTGTTGATCCGGACGATCGGAACGTCGCCTTTCCAGCCGCGCTCGCCGCCGGTGTAGTCGAACCAGGTGGAGCCGGCGGGCAGGTCGAGGACGTCCATCGCCAGTTCGGCGATCTCCGTGACCGTCACGTAGTCGCCGGTGGCGACGTTGAAGGCGTCGAACGGCGTGTCGGCCAGGCTGCCCGCGAGCAGTACGGCGTCGATGACGTCGTCGACGTAGATGTAGGACTTGCTCTGCTTGCCGTCGCCGAGGATGCGCAGCTGCGAGGGGTCGTCCAACAGCCGGCGGACGAAGTCGTAGCCCACCCCGTGCGTCTGGTGCGGACCCACGACGTTGCCGAACCGGAACGCCCTGGCGGTGACGCCGAACATGTACGCGTACGAGGCCAGGATCGCCTCGCCCGCGAGCTTGCTGGCGCCGTAGGTCGACGTCGGGACCATCGGCCCGTAGTTCTCGACCGCCTCAGTCTCGCCGAGGTCGCCGTAGACACCGCTGCCGGACGCGTAGAGAACGAGGGCGACTTCGGAGATGCGGGCGGCCTCAGCGACGTGGTGCGTCAGCCGGGTGCCCTGGTCGAAGTCGATGGCGGGGTTGGTCGCCGCGGCCGCGATGTCGGGGTTGGACGCGAGATGGATGATCGTGTCGTGGCCGGCGACGGCCGCCGCCAGGTCGGCCAGGTCCACCACGTCGGCCCGTACGACGGTCAGCCGTGGGTCGTCGGCGACGGGGGCCAGATGCCACTCCCGACCCGAGGAGAAGTTGTCGTAGACGGTGACCCCGAGGGTGCTGTCGCTGTCGAGCAGCCGACGGACGAAGTGACTGCCGATGAACCCTGCGCCACCGACGACGCAGACCCGTTCGAGGGTGCGGCTCACGCCAGTGACTCCCAGCGGGTCGCGACCTTGGCCAGCGCCGGGTGGGTGACGATCAGGTGCCACAGCAGCGCGCACAGGCCCTCGGTCTGCGGTGTGACGTGGTCGGGGTAGAGCGGGGGGATGACGACGCAGGCGTTGGCAAGCTTGGCGGTGGTGCCGCCGTCCCGGCCGACGATGCCGTAGATCGAGGTGCCGCGCTCGGTCGCCAGCTGGAGCGCCCGGACGATGTTGGTCGAGACGTTCTTCTCGGCGTTGCCGCCGCCGACCGAGAACACGAGAACCGCGTCCTTGTCGTTGAGTCGTGAGCCGCGCAGCCACTCGACGAACGTGGTGTCCCAGCCCTCGTCGTTGGCCCTCGCGGTGAGCTCGGAGACGTTGTCCGTCGGGGTGTAGGACTCGAGCGCACAGATCTTACGGAAGTCGTTGACCGCGTGGCTGGCGTGCCCTGCCGACCCGCCGACGCCGAGGATGAACAGCCGGCCCTCACGCTCGCGGACGGCAGCAAGGCCGAGGGCCACCTGCTCGAGAGCATCGGCGTCGAGGGCCTGGATGATCGCGACCGATTCGGCCAGGAAGTCTTCGGTGAACGTCATAGCGGCGCTACTCCGGGGAGATCGATGGTGCCGGTGGCGAAGGTGTTGAGCCCGAACTTGTGCCGTACGCAGGTGATGGCGTGCGGCTTGAAACCGGCGGCCACCATCAGCGGCCAGAGGTCGCGCGGGTCGTAGTACGTCTTGTGGTCGTCCATCTCGCAGGCCGGCGACAGGCCCAGCCTGAAGGCCGAGAACTCCAGTGCCCGCTTGCCGCGCCACGAGGGGACGTTGACGGCACAGATGCCTCCGGGGCGGAGCACCCGGTGGAAGTGGGCCAGCGTGGCCGCCGGCTCCCACAGGTGCTCGACCACGGACATGCACAGGACGGTGTCGAGCGACTGGTCGGGGATGTCTTCGAGCGCTTCAGGCAGCAGGCCTTCGATTGCCCGTACCTTCGGTCGCGTCGCGAGGTCGCCGGCGAGCGCCACATCGACGAGGGTCGCCGAGCGCACCTCGTCCAGGACGTTGCGCATGAAGGTGGCTTCGAAGCCGCAGCCGAAGTCGGCCACGTCCTTGCCCTGGAGCGATCCGACCATCTTGCGGATCTGCCGCTTGGACAGCCAGACACCGAATCGATCGACGATGGTCACCTTGCCCTGCTGGCCGAACGAGACCGCGCGATGCGCGGACGCCTCAGTCATGCGGCTTGCTCGAGCCGTAGCGCACCGACGTGGCGTGCAGCAGCAAGGTGAAGCAGAACGTGGAGAACCCCAGGATCATCAGCAACATGCCGACGATGGCCAGGTGGTCGAGGGTCGACGTGGCGGACGGCAGCCGGAAGTCGTCGGCCACGTAGCGGACGGTGAGAGCGACGTCGAACGCAAGCCCGGCGGCGAACAGCGCCCCGCTGACCGTGACGGCCTTGGTGTAGCCGAAGATGCGTCTCCAACGCTCGCGTCGTCTCCCGGAGTAGTCGAGGAAGATGTGGGCGAGGCAACCGAAATAGATGCTCTGCAGGCCGATGATCGCGAGGGCGACGCCGACCAGCATGAAGTAGAGGTTGAACGAGACCTTGCCGACGGTGATCGGCCCGAACGACAACGGCAAGGTCATGCCGAGCCCGAGCAGCAGCAGGACGATGCCGGGCTTGAACAGGAAGAACTCGGCTCCGTGGACGAACATGGCGCGCAGGTTGATCCATGCGGCCGCGAAGGGCGAGAACCAGCCCGAACGCTTGTGGTGGGACAGCCGGCCCTCCCGGTCCTTGAGGAAGGTGACGGGGACCTCGGTCGTCCGAAGTTCCATCCGTACGGACTTGAGCACCATCTCGGAGGCGTACTCCCACGACTGCGACGCGAGGCCCATCCGGACGAGCGCGTCGCGGGTGATGCCGCGCATGCCGCAGTGGATGTCGCTGAAGTCGCTGTTGTAGAGCCGGTTGAGGATCCAGGTGGTGAACGGGGTGCCGAAGTACTGGTGCAGCCGGGGCATCGCACCCGGCTCGATGGTGCCCTTCCACCGCGACCCCATGGCGTACTCCGTACCGCCACGCATCGCCTGGACGAACAGGCCCAGCTTGCGGAAGTCGTACGTGCAGTCGGCGTCACCCATGACGACGTACTTGCCGCGGACATAAGGGATCGCGTCGATGTAGGCCCGTCCGAGACCGCGTTTGGGAGTGTGCAGGACACGGGCGCCGCCGGCGACCGCGATCTCAGCTGATGCGTCGCTCGAGCTGTCGACGATGAGGATCTCGCCAATGACCCCGACGGCCTTGAGGCCCTCCTGGCACCAGGCGACGAAGTCCCCCATCGTGAGGGCCTCGTTCACGGCTGGGATGAGGATGGTGACCTCAGGGTCGGCGGTGTCCGCGGCAGGGACGATCAGGGTGATCGCGGGATCGGCCGGGTCCTGGAACGCCACAGCGCCCGGCACGGATGCGGCTCGACTGAGCACGTCGGGTAGCGAGCCCGGCGGCAAGTTTGCGAGATCGGAAGGGCTCAACACGCGAGTGACGATAGCAGCGCGGGCCTCAGCGGGGCGCCCACCTGCTGCCTACTTCGTCAAGAAGACGTGCGCTCCGCTGGCGGGGCAGCTGTCGCGCATCTGGTCGTGCAAGGCCGGCTGTCGGGTGATGATGTGCAACTCCGGGACGGCGCGGGCCAGCAGGCACAGCCGCGGGAACGTGAAGTCGTCCTCGTAGCCCCACTCGTAGAAGCCCTGCGAAAAGCCGGGCAACGGCAGCGCATCGCCCTTGGCGGTGCTTCCCCAGGTGAGCACCGCCATGAAGTCGCCCAACCGGTCGTCGCCAGGGTCGCTGTACCCCCACAGGACGAAGGGTTTGCGCTGGTCGCCGAGGCTGGCCACCTCGCTGACCACAGCTGCCGACGGCTGGGTCCAGCCGTGCGACGCCTCGTGCAGCGGGTCCTTGACCTTGGTGAGCAGTCCGATCACGAGGATCACGGCTAGCCCGGCCGCGAGGAACTGCGCAGCGTCAGCGGAGGCTCTGAGCCGGTGGCGGGCAGGAAGTCCGGCCGCGGCGAGCGCGATCGGCACGAAGGCGATCCACAGCACGCAGCAGGTGAAGGCCCACAGCGACTTGGCGCCGTAGTAGGTCCAGGTCTGGCCGTCGGGGGTGATCGCGCGCAGCCAGTAGATCGTGATCAGGCTCATGAGGACCACGGCGGTCGGGATGGCGCGGCGCCACAGGGCAGCCCGGTCGGGAGAGCCGGCCAGCAGGGCGACGGCGATCAGCGCGAAGAGGTAGAGCACCCAGTGCTGGACTGGCGTCGGCGGGGGTCCGGGCACCAGGAACTGGGTGCGCAGCTTGCCGTACTGCGTGACCAGGATGCCGAGCACGAGAAGCACGGCTCCTAGTGAGACGACCGAGGCCGCGATCCAACCGGCCCCCCGGATCAGCCGCCGCGACAGGGCCGCAGCAACCACGACCGTCGCCGCGACGGCTACGACGGCGAGGATGGTCCACGTGAACAGGACGAACACCGTCGCGACGCCGAGCAGGCCGAACGAGTACGGGGACGGGTCGTTGATGCAGCGGATGGCCAGAACCAGCGCGGCTACGGCCACGGGCAGGGCGACGTAGGTGGGGAAGAAGCCGTCCAGCAGTGCTGTGCCCAGCACGAGCGAGGACGCTGTCGTGGCGGTGGCGACCAGAGCGACGACCACCACTCCCGCGGGCAGCCGGCGCGCCATCCGGGTGGCCCGTGGCAGCGACTCGAGGATCGCGGCGATGAACATGCAGCCGAGGCCGATGCCCGACAGCAGGTAGGTCGAGCTCACGGCGCGGGCGTCGTGCAGCATCAGGGCGCCTGGCGGACGGTGGCGCCCGCCCGCGGCCGAGATCATGGCCGCCACGTCGTTGGCCAGGGCGGGGAAGTTGCGCAGCTCCGACAGGGTGATGCCGCCCTGTCCGAGCAGGCGGCGCAGGATCAGCAGGTGGTTGCGGCCGTCCCCGCTGAGCGCCCAGGCCACGTCGTAGCCGCGGCCGTGGTTCGCGATCCAGAGCTCGACGACCAGCCCGATGACGGTGACCACCAGGGCAAGGCCGGCCCTGGACGGGTGCGGTGCGTGCTGGGCAGGGTCATCCGTGGTCCCGGCATTTCGGCGCCGGAGGAAGGGCGCCAGGAAGGCCACTGCCAGCCCCAACGCCGGCGCGACCAGCAGGATCACCAGGTGCACGACCCGGCCGTGCTCCCGAGCGGACACCAACGCCAACGCGAAGTCGAGGCTGCAGATGACGGCCAGCTCGGTGACGATGCCCGCCGCCCAGGCCGCCGGTCCGCGCGTGGCGGGGTGCAGTCTCCCGTACCCGAAGGCCAAGGACCACACGCCGCCGAGCACCAGCGTGGCGGGCAGGCCGATGGCGATGAGCGACAGAATCGCGGTGACCACGCCCGCGCCCGCCCATGCGGCAGGTACCAGCAGCGGTGCCCGCTGGGCGCCCACCGCGGGATCGAGCCGCGCTGCGACCTGTCCGAGCATGGTCGACAACATACCGGCTCGCGGCCGCAGCACTGTCCGAGTGAAACCCAGCCGTCTTCGTGAGGTAATGGACCGGACACGCTATGCACGGAGGCTTGGTCTCCGAGGGAACGCCGATTGGAGGCCCTTGCATGCTTTTCGACCTACGCGTCACGGTCCCGGACCGGCCTGGCGCGCTGGCCCGGCTGGCGGCGCTGGTGGCAGACCACGGCATCGACGTACGCGGCATCGAGGTGCTCGGCTCCAGCGCCGAGGGCGTGATCGACCACCTGCTGCTCGAGTGCGAGCCCGGTGACGCGCACGGGCTGACCGCTGCACTGTCCACCGAGGCCGGCTTCGTCGTGCTGGGCCTGCGCCGGTCCAGCCGCACGCGGGGTTCGGCGGCCGAGCTGGACTTCCTGCTCGCGCTTGCCGACAACATCCACCTCGGCGTCGACCTGTTCACCGACGCCATCCCGCGCATCTTCGCCGCGGACTGGGCGATCGCCTACCGGATCGAGTCGCGCGAGGTCAGCGCCCAGACCGCGCTCGCGCCCTCGGTGGACTGGGACGGTCGGGTGCCGCGCCGGGCCGTACGGGTGACCGACACGTCGGGGTTCACCCTGCCGAGCGGCATGGGCGCCGAGATGGTGACGGTGCTGCTCGCGGACGCCTACGTGATGCTGCTCGGCCGCTCCGGAGGCCCGCCGTTCCACGACGCCGAGGTGCTGAGGCTGCGCCAGCTGTCCCAGGTCTGCGGCGCCATCATGGCGGCCAAGTCCGCCGACGCCGCGGTCGGCTGAGACCCGACCGTCACGGTTCCCCACTGATCTGGCAGGCTTGGCGCATGCCTGACGCCCTGCCTGGTCCCACGTACAAGCTGGTCCTGCTCCGCCACGGCGAGAGCGAGTGGAACGCCCTCAACCTGTTCACCGGCTGGGTCGACGTCGACCTGTCGGACAAGGGCCGCGAGGAGGCCCGCACCGGCGGCCGGCTGCTGCGCGAGGCCGGTGTGGCGCCGGACGTGCTGCACACGTCCGTGCTGAGCCGGGCGATCAAGACCTCCCAGCTCGCGCTGGAGGAGGCCGAGCTGTCCTGGCTGCCGGTACGCCGCAGCTGGCGGCTCAACGAGCGGCACTACGGCGCGCTGCAGGGCAAGGACAAGGCGGCCACCCTCGAGGCCTACGGCGAGGAGCAGTTCATGCTGTGGCGCCGGTCCTACGACGTGCCGCCGCCGAACCTCGACCCAGCGGACGAGATGAACCCGGTCAATGACCCGCGCTACGCGTCCGTACCGGCCGATGCCCTGCCGCTGGCCGAGTGCCTCAAGGACGTCGTCGTCCGGATGCTCCCCTACTGGTACGACGCCATCGTGCCCGACCTGCGCTCCGGCCAGACGGTGCTGGTCACGGCGCACGGCAACTCGCTCCGGGCCCTGGTCAAGCACCTCGACCAGGTCAGCGACGACGACATCGTCGGGGTCAACATCCCGACCGGGATCCCGCTGCTCTACGACCTCGACGCCTCGTTCAAGCCGCTGACGCCGGGCGGCAGCTACCTCGACCCCGAGGCGGCAGCGACCGCCGCAGCTGCCGTGGCCAACCAGGGCAAGCGTTCCTGACGTGCTGCGGTACGGGGTCTTCCTGCCGCCGTTCGGAGAGCTCGCCGATCCCCGTACCCAGGCCGCACTGGCCATCGAGGCCGAGAATGCCGGCTGGGACGGCTATTTCGTCTGGGACCACGTGCTGCGGGTCGACGACTCCCTTGCCGTGAGCGACCCGTTCGTCGTGCTCGCGGCCATTGCCTGTGCCACGACCCGGCTGCTGATCGGGCCGTTGATCACGCCGCTGGCCAGGCGCCGGCCGTGGGTCGTCGCCCGGCAGACGGTCACGCTGAACCATCTCTCCGGCGGCAGGCTGGTGCTCGGCGTGGGCCTGGGCAACGACAACGGCCGTGAGCTGTCGGCGTTCGGCGAGGTGCTCGACCCGGTGGCCCGCGGCCGGCTGCTCGACGAGTCGCTCGAGATCCTGACCGGGCTGTGGTCCGGCGCGCGGGTCTCCCACCACGGCTCGCTGACCGTGGACGACGTGCGGTTCGTCCCCTCGCCGCTGACCCACATCCCGTTGTGGGTCGGCGGAACCTGGCCCAACAAGCCGCCACTGCGCCGCGCCGCCCGCTACGACGGGATGTTCCCGATCGGTGAGGCTCTGCGCTCGCCGGAGGACGTCGCCGAGCTGCTGTCCGCCGTACGTGAGCTGAGGGACGACGACTCCCCCTTCGACGTGATCCTCCAGGGGCGGGACACCCGGCACGAGGACGGCAGCGCTGCCGACCTGGCCGGACTGGCCCAGGCGGGTGCGACCTGGTGGCTCGAGGCGTTGCAGCCGACCGACACGCTGGCGATGGCCTATGCCCTGATCACCGCAGGCCCGCCCGGCCGCTGACCGGCCG
>JAWWOM010000048.1:0-3114 GCA_033851655.1 Frankiales bacterium | reverse complement strand
CCCGAGCAGGTTGCCGCCCCGTGCGCCCTGCGCCGGGGCGTTCGTTGTGTCACGGGACCTCCGAGGATGCCTCCACCGGCGGGCCGCACCCCGGAAGGAGGCCCATGGCAAGGCCTGACAAGGTGGCAGCGGTCGCCGAGATCGCGGATGGTTTCCGCGACTCCAACGCCGCCGTCCTCACCGAGTACCGCGGCCTCACGGTGGCTCAGCTCAAGACGCTGCGCCGCACGCTGGGGTCCGACACGACCTACTCCGTCGTCAAGAACACCCTGACCAAGCGCGCCGTACGGGAGTCCGACATCCCCACGGCCGCCGCTGACGCGCTCGACGTGCTCCTCGAAGGGCCCACCGCCATCGCGTTCGTCGGCGGCGACCCGGTCGAGGCGGCCAAGGGTTTGCGCGACTTCGCCAAGGCCAACCCGCTGCTGATCATCAAGGGCGGCGTGCTCGACGGGAAGGCGCTCTCGGCGGACGACATCCGCAAGCTCGCCGACCTGGAGAGCCGAGAGGTGCTGCTGTCCAAGATGGCCGGCGCGCTGCTCGCGTCGCTGTCCAACGCCGCCGCCCTGTTCCAGGCGCCGCTGGCCAAGGCTGCCCGCCTGGCCGAGGCCCTGCGGCAGAAGGCAGAGGCCGACCCCAGCATCCTGCGCGGGGGAGCCGGCACGCAGGCGCCCGCCACGGTTGCCGAGGTCGCAGAGGCCGCCGAGCCGGAGGCTGCAGAGCCCGAGGTGCCGGTTGCCGAGGTCGCGGAGGCCCCAGCGGCCGCCGAGACCAGCGAGGCCGCTGAGACCAGCACCCCGAGCGAGACCGAGACCGCGGCCGACCCCGAGGTCTGATCGGCGCGCGCGCCGACACCCACCACCGATCAACCCGGCATCAGCCACCCGACATCTGGAAGACAACGAAGGGAACCGCCACCATGGCGAAGCTCAGCACTGACGACCTGCTCGAGGCGTTCAAGGAAATGACCCTGATCGAGCTGTCCGAGTTCGTGAAGCAGTTCGAGGACACCTTCGGCGTGACCGCCGCTGCTCCGGTCGCGGTCGCCGCTGCCGGCGGCGCCGGTGGCGCCGCCCCGGCCGAGGTCGAGGAGGAGAAGGACGAGTTCGACGTCGTTCTCGAGGCCGCGGGCGACAAGAAGATCCAGGTCATCAAGGAGGTCCGCGCGCTCACCAGCCTCGGCCTCAAGGAGGCCAAGGACCTCGTCGACGAGGCACCCAAGACCGTGCTGGAGAAGGTCAACAAGGAGGCGGCCGAGAAGGCGAAGGCCGCCCTCGAGGGTGCCGGCGCGACCGTCACCGTCAAGTAGCACCGACGTTCGGCCGTCAGGGCGGGCCACCGGGAGACCGGTGGCCCGCCCTCTCGCATCCGTTGCGGCAACGCTTCCGGAGCCCGTGCCGACGGATTTCACCTGCCTGCCACGCCGTTGGGGCTTGACGTGGGAACAAAGCGGCGGGACTCTCTCGTTGCGAAGCGTGATGCCGAGTCGTTGGGCGGTCACATCAGACTTCAGTGGGGACCGATTTCCGGTCCTGGACAGCAGTGTGGCAACTCGCTACACTGCACTTTTGCCGTGCCATCCCACCTCCCCCGTCCCGGGGAGTGGTGTGTCATGTGCCCACCGCCCCCACCCAGCAGCTCAAGGTAAGACCGTTTGACCCCCGCACGACCCACAGCTGAACACCAGCGCCGCCGCGTACTTCGCTCGGAAGGACACCTCTTGGCAGCCTCGCGCTCGTCTCGCATCTCGTTCGCCAAGATTCGAGAGCCACTGGAGGTCCCGAACCTCCTTGCTCTGCAAGTTGACAGCTTTGACTGGCTTCTCGGCAACGACGCGTGGAAGACCCGCCTCGTCGCCTCGCAGAAGGCCAACCGGGACGACGTCAACAGCGTCTCGGGCCTCGAAGAGATCTTCGAGGAGATCAGCCCGATCGAGGATTTCTCGGGCTCGATGTCCCTGTCGTTCCGTGACCACCGGTTCGAGCCTCCGAAGTACTCCATCGAGGAGTGCAAGGACAAGGACATGACCTACTCCGCCCCGATGTTCGTCACGGCGGAGTTCACCAACAACACCACCGGCGAGATCAAGAGCCAGACGGTGTTCATGGGCGACTTCCCGCTCATGACCAACAAGGGCACCTTCGTGATCAACGGCACCGAGCGGGTCGTGGTGTCCCAGCTGGTCCGCTCGCCCGGTGTCTACTTCGACCGCACGCTGGACAAGACCTCCGACAAGGAGCTGTTCGCGTGCAAGGTCATCCCGAGCCGCGGTGCCTGGCTCGAGTTCGAGATCGACAAGCGTGACGCCGTCGGTGTCCGCATCGACCGCAAGCGCAAGCAGAGCGTCACCGTGCTGCTGCGTGCCCTGGGCTGGACCAACGAGCAGATGCTCGAGCGGTTCGGCGAGTACGAGTCCTTCCGGCTCACCCTGGACAAGGACCACACCACCACCCAGGACGAGGCGCTGCTCGACATCTACCGCAAGCTGCGTCCCGGCGAGCCGCCGACCCGCGAGAGCGCCCAGACGCTGCTCGACAACCTCTACTTCAACGGCAAGCGCTACGACCTGGCCAAGGTGGGCCGCTACAAGGTCAACCGCAAGCTCGGGCTGTCGCTGCCGTCGACGCAGGGGGTGCTGACGGAGGACGACATCGTCGGCACGATCGAGTACCTCGTCCGGCTGCACGCGGGCGTCACCGACATGGCGTCCGTCGACGGCGCAGGTGCTCCGCTCACCCTCCCGGTCGAGGTCGACGACATCGACCACTTCGGCAACCGCCGGCTGCGCACGGTCGGTGAGCTGATCCAGAACCAGGTCCGGCTGGGCCTGGCCCGGATGGAGCGGGTCGTCCGCGAGCGGATGACCACCCAGGACGTCGAGGCGATCACGCCGCAGACCCTGATCAACATCCGCCCGGTGGTGGCGTCGATCAAGGAGTTCTTCGGCACCTCACAGCTGTCGCAGTTCATGGACCAGACCAACCCGCTCGCCGGTCTGACCCACAAGCGCCGGCTGTCCGCACTGGGTCCCGGTGGCCTCTCCCGTGAGCGGGCCGGCTTCGAGGTCCGCGACGTGCACACCAGCCACTACGGCCGGATGTGCCCGATCGAGAC
>JAWWOM010000046.1:0-2739 GCA_033851655.1 Frankiales bacterium | reverse complement strand
GCGCCGCGGAAATATTTTGTCGTGACGATGTTGATGGAGTTCAGCGACCAGAAGTCCGGGAACTCGACGCCGCGCTGCTCGAAGTTGATCGAGCCGTCACGCCAGTTGGTCATGACGACGTCGCGCCGCTCCCAGTTGAGCTCGTCGTACGGGTGCACACCCGGCGTGGTGTAGACCCGCTCCATCCGCAGCCGCGCCGAGCCCTTGGGGGCCGTCTTGCCTTGCGCGGTGCCGCTCACCGTCTCGGTCATGTCGTAGGTCCTGTCGTCGTCAATCATCGAGTGTTTCAACGCTGCGGCAGCCCGGTTCCGTCCCGAGCCTGCCGGTCCAACTGTGTCTGTGGGACCCGTCCTAGGGTGGCCCGGCGCCGACGAGTGTCTCGGTCGCCAGCGCCGCTTCGTCGAGACCGAGATCCAGGGCGGCTGAGCGGCGGAGCAGCTCGATCTCGTGGGCGAAGTCGTCCAGCGAGGTGAAGGCGCGGTAGACCGACGCAAACCGGAGGTAGGCCACCTCGTCGAGGCGTTGCAGCGGCTCCAGGATGGCCCGGCCGACATCGGCCGAGTCGATCTCGGCACACCCGCTGGCCCGCACGTGCTCCTCGACCTGCTGGGCGAGCAGCGCGAAGGCGTCCTCGTCCACTGGGCGGCCCTGGCAGGCCTTGCGCACGCCGCTGATCACCTTGGCCCGGCTGAACGGCTCGGTCACCCCGCTGCGCTTGACCACGGCGAGAGAGGCGTTCTCAACCGTCGTGAAGCGGCGACCGCACTCAGGGCAGGACCGCCGGCGCCGGATGGCCGCGCCGTCATCGGTCTCACGGCTGTCGACCACCCGCGAGTCGGGGTGCCGGCAGAAGGGGCAGTGCACGAACGGCCTCCGGTGGGAACGGTGGGGCCCGGCTGCTCGCGGCGGCCTCAGGCAGACTCCGAATGCCCGCCTCCGGCCCCGGAGAGGCCGAGCTTGTGGACGATTCTGGGGAGAACCTGGGGACGACATCGAGCTTCGTGTGGAGAACCGGGCACAACCTGTGGACGAATGACATCCGTGTAACTACTAGATGTTGTGTGAACCGTAGGGCGGCCAGCGAGCCAGTGCAAGTCCTTCTGGGAAACTCCTGGAAAACGCCAGGTCACCGACCTGTGATCGCGGACCGTCGGCGTGTCGCAGGCGGCGCCGGGGCCGCGACCGGCCAAGAGAGCTCCGCTCCCGCCCGAGGCAGCACGTCACAGCGCTCACTCAGCCGGGGACGACCAGGGTCTGCCCGGCCCGGATGTTGCCGTCGGAGTGGTTGAGCGACAGCAGCCGGTCGACCGCCTCCCGGCCGTCGAGGTGCGGCATGGCGGCGCGGGCGATCGACCAGGCGGTGTCGCCAGGCGCCACGACGATCGTGTGCGTCGCCGGCCTCGGGGCTGAGGTCGCAGCGTTGCTCATCACCTGGCCGACCGAGAAGGCAGTGAACAGCAGGAGCAAGGAGCCGATGAGGACCGTCAGCCGGCCGCGCCGGGTCAGTTGCAGCCTGGGGGCCGGCCGTGGCTCGAGGCTCCTCCGCCGCTCGGACGGCGGCAGCGTGGCCGGAACGGTCCGTGGAACTGCCAGCCGCAGGGCCGGCCGAGGGACGCCCGGGCGGTGCACGAGGACCCGGTGCTGAGCGCCTCGCCGCCGCTCGCCGAGTCGCGGGCGCAGAGGGGTGGTCTCGGGACTCAGGGTGTCGAGCATGGTGCCCTCCGGCTTTGGTCGTCGCCTCACGTCGAACGAGTGTTCGATCGAACGTCTGTACGAGTTGTACCGCGGCCCGCCGACAAAATCGAGAACCGTTCGAACATTTGTCCGAACAGATGCCCGGTTCACGCTCACGGAGGTGCACCTCGATGGAGTTGTCCACAGAAGTGCCGACACGTTCGAACAGGTGTTTGAACGAATGACCGGCAGGCGCTAGGTTCGGCTCACCGGATCAGGCGCAGCCCGACCGGAACCGATCGATCTGATCGGGCACCAGCCCACATCGATGCAGGAGGCCCTCGTGGCGACCGAGTCCGACCCTCGCGACGCCGGCACATCGTCCGGTCCCGGCGCCGACCTGCCGGCCGGCGACGTACGCCGGTTCCCGGACGTCGCCGCCGACGGTGGCGGCCTGACCCCACGACAGCGCAAGGTCCTCGAGGTGATCCGCGACTCCGTCGAGCGTCGCGGCTATCCGCCCAGCATGCGCGAGATCGGCGAGCTGGTCGGGCTCACCAGCACCTCCAGCGTCGCCCAT
This sequence comes from Frankiales bacterium, assembly GCA_033851655.1. GTDB lineage: Bacteria > Actinomycetota > Actinomycetes > JAWWOL01 > JAWWOL01 > JAWWOL01. The sequence goes on along the minus strand of JAWWOM010000046.1, from coordinate 485 downwards.
CAGCTGACCACCCTGCAGCGCAAGGGCTACCTGCGCCGCGACGCCAACCGGCCGCGAGCGGTCGAGGTCCGCGACGCCGACGCCGGCGAGGCCCCCACGGTCTTCCGGGACCACTCCCCCACCGCCGACCACGACCCGGGAGATGCCGGCGAGGACGAGGAGGCCCGCAGGGCTGCCCGCCCCGCAGCCACCTACGTCCCTGTCGTCGGGCGGATCGCCGCCGGCGGGCCGATCCTGGCCGAGCAAGCGGTCGAGGACGTCTTCCCGCTTCCCCGCCAGCTGGTCGGTGACGGTGCCCTGTTCCTGCTCAAGGTGGTCGGGGACTCCATGGTCGACGCCGCGATCACCGACGGCGACTGGGTGGTCGTCCGCCAGCAGCCGGTCGCCGACAACGGTGACATCGTCGCGGCGATGATCGACGGCGAGGCGACGGTGAAGACCTACCGCAAGCGGGACGGCCACGTGCTGCTGATGCCCCACAACCC
>JAWWOM010000022.1:0-8772 GCA_033851655.1 Frankiales bacterium | reverse complement strand
GCCGGCGGCAAGCGGCTGCTCGGCGAGATCCTGGTCGAGCGGCAGCAGCTCACTCCGGCCCAGCTCTCCGAAGCGCTCCTCCAGCAGCGGGTTTCCGGCAAGCGCCTCGGTGCCCTCCTGGTCGAGCTCGGCGCGCTGGACGAGCGCGACCTCGCTGAGGCGCTCGGCGAGCACTTCAACGTGCCTGTGGTGGATCTGCGCAAGCTGGCCCCCGAACAGGCGGCCATCGCCCTGCTCCCGGAGTCGGCCGCGCGGCGGCTCACCGCTGTCCCGTTACGCGTCGTCGACGGATCGCTCGAGATCGCGGTCCCTGACCCGTCGGAGGCGCTGGCAGCGGAGCTCGGCCAAGCCTCCCGGATGCCGGTTCACCAGGTCGTCGCGGCGACGAGCGACATCAAGCGGGCGATCGACCGGAACTACCGCGCGCTGTCCGCCCTCCAGCAGCATGTGACCGCGTTCGAGGCCAGCACCCTTGGCCGCCGGGTCATGCCGACCACCGCGACAGCCGGATCCCAGGCCACCGACGCGGCGCCGGTGGTCCAGGTGGTCAACCTGCTGATCCAGCAGGCGCTGCGCGACCGCGCCTCCGACGTCCACATCGAGCCGCTGGAGGACACCGTACGAGTGCGGTTCCGGATCGATGGCGTGCTCCATGACGTCGTCGCTCTGCCGGCCGGCATGGGCAACGCGGTCGTGAGCAGGGTCAAGGTCCTCGCCGGCATGAACATCGTGGAGCGGCGGCGGTCGCAGGACGGGCAGCTCGCCATGGCCATCGACGGCCGTGACATCGACGTCCGGGTCGCCAGCGCCGGCACCATCGGCGGCGAGAAGCTCGTACTGCGACTGCTTGACAAGAGCACTCCGTTGTTCCGGCTCGACGAGCTTGGCATGCCTGCGGCGACGTACGCCGAGTACGGCAAGTTGGTGCGATCGCCGTTCGGCATGGTGATCTGCGCCGGCCCCACCGGCAGCGGGAAGACGACGAGCCTGTACGCGACGCTCACCGAGCTCAACTCCGCCGAGCGCAACATCATGACGATCGAGGATCCGGTCGAGTACGTCTTCCCGTCGCTCAACCAGATCCAGATCAACGAGCAGGCAGGCGTCAACTTTGCCAGCGGGCTGCGGTCGATCCTGCGCCAGGACCCGGACGTGATCCTCGTCGGTGAGATCCGTGACACCGAGACGGCCCGCATCGCCGTCCAGGCGGCGCTGACCGGTCACTTCGTGGCCTCGTCGCTTCACGCCACCGATGCCACGTCGGCGCTGCTCCGGTTCCTCGACATGGGCATCGAGCCGTTCGTGGTCAACTCCGCGGTGCTCGCGGTGCTCAGCCAGCGGCTCGTCCGCCGCATCTGCGACGAGTGCCGCAGCCCGTACCTGCCGACCGCCGAGGAGCAAGCGTTCTTCGCCGACTGCGGCGGCACCGTGCCCGAGGGGGGTTTCTGGTGCGGCGAGGGGTGCGCCTTCTGCGCCAACACCGGCTACCAGGAACGGATCGGTGTGTACGAGCTGCTCCGACTCTCGCCGGAGATGAAGGCCCTGACCGCGGGCCGGCCCAGCCATGACAGTGTCCGAGCCCTTGCCGTGGACCAAGGGATGCGGACCCTGCGCCAGGAAGCCGTCCGGCTGGTGGCCGAGGGCGTCACGACCATCGCCGAGGTCATCCGCAGCATCTACATGCTTTAGGACGACTCATGACCTTCTTTTCGCACGACAGCGAGGCGGGACCGGCGATCAACGCCGCACTGCCGTCGCTGCTCGCTGCCACGGACGGTTCTGAGTCGCGCGCGCCGTACGGCTCCGCGCCGGCGCCGGCGGATGCGCCGCCCGCTGTCCGAAAGCCGTCTTTCTTCGACAAGAAGGTCAAGACCAAGGAGCTCATGCAGTTCTCCCGCCAGATGGCGGCCTTCGTGCGGACGGGTGTGCCGATCCTCGACGGCCTGGCGTTGCTCCAGGAGGACGTGACCAACCCGACGATGCAGCGGACGCTCGCCGGCATTGCGGCAGCCCTGCAGAACGGTGAGTCGTTCTCGTCGGCGCTGGATGCGTACCCGAAGGTCTTCCCGCAGTCCTACCGGGCGATGGTGCGTTCCGCCGAGCTCACCGGCCAGCTGGACACCGTCCTCGACCGGGTCGGCGCCTACCTCGAACGTGACGTCGAGGCGAAGGGCAAGATCAAGGCGGCCAGCATCTATCCGGCGCTCGTCGTCGTGCTCGCGTTCGGCGTGACCATCCTGCTGACCACGTTCGTCCTGCCCAAGTTCACCGTGTTCTTCGCATCGTTCCACGCCAAGCTGCCCTGGGCGACGCGGGCGCTGATCAACACGAGCAACTTCCTGACCCATTGGGGACTGGTCCTGATCGCCATCCTCGTCGTGCTGGTGGCCGCCTTCGTCTGGATGCTCCGGCGCCCCCGTACGCGGCACTGGCTCGATCGCCGCGTCCTGCGGTTGCCGGTGTTCGGGCCGTTGCTGCGCTACGCGCTCGTGGAGCGGTTCTGCCGGATCCTCGGGTCGATGACCGAGGCCGGGGTGCCCCTGCCCGAGGCGATGGCCGTAGCCGGCAAGGCGATGAACAACCTGTACGTCGCCCACATCCTCGACGTCGCCAGAGAAGGCATGATGCGCGGCGACGGCGTGGCCCGATCGCTCGGCGCGACCACCTTGTTCCCGGCCGTGGCGACCCAGATGCTGCGGGTCGGGGAGGACACCGGATCGCTGGATGAGCAGCTGGGCATGGCGGCGCACTACTACGAGCGCGAGGTCGACGACCGGCTCAAGCGGCTGACGTCCCTGTTCGAGCCGCTCATCCTGATCGCCGTCGGCCTGGTGGTGGGGTTCGTGGCGATCGCGTTGGTCTCGGCGATGTATGGCATCTTCAAGCAAACCGGTTCGGTCAAGTGAAGCGACCGGCTCGCGGCGACGCGGGCGTAACCCTCGTCGAGCTGATCCTGACCGTCGCCATCATGGGAATCGCCATCGTGACAATCGTCGGTGGCGCGATGACCTCGATCCTCGACTCCGACTACAACCACAAGCAAGCCGACGCCGCCAACGTCCTGCAGGCGTACGCCGACTCCGTGGCGGCGATGGCCTATCAGCCGTGCCTGGCGTCGTACTCGCCTGCCTACACGCCGCCGACCGGCTACTCGGTGTCGATCCTCGGCACGGAATACTGGGACTCCACGAACAGCATGTTCATCTCGACGTGCCCGGGCGCCGGCGATTACGGGCTGGAGCGGCTGACCCTCCAGGTGACCAGCACCGACTCGCGTGCCAGCGAGGTGCTCCAGGTCGAAAAGCGGATCGCGGTCGCCGGGCAGACGCCGTGAGCCGCCGCGACGAAGGGTTCACGCTGGTCGAGCTGCTCGTGTCGATCAGCATCCTCGCGGTCATCATGGTCGCGCTGTCAGGTGCGGTCATCCTGCTGCTCAGGAACAACGGCACGACCACCAACCGGATCGCGGCCGCTCACGACGAGTTCATGCTCTCGTCGTACTGGCCGAAAGACGTCCAGAGCGCGACGACGGTCTCCACCACGGATACGACCTCCTGCCCGGCCACCGTGGCGGGTTCGTCTTTGGTCGCCCGGCTCAAGTCGACCGACACCGACGCCTCCAACGTGATCATCACCAAGGTGATGGCCTACTACTCGGTGCCCGCGAGCGCCGGCTTGGATGCGCAGCTGGTTCGGGAGTACTGCGACGATGCCGGGTCGACCGGGACGCTTTCGGTGCGCAACACCGTGCCGGTGACGCACCAGCTCACCGGCGCAACGGTCACCTGCTTCAGTAGCACCGGCACGAACACCACCGCAGCCAGCTGCACTCCGGTGACTACGGCCACGCTCACCGTGACCAGCGCGACCGCAGTGTCCGCCGTCACAGTGAGCGGACAGCGGAGGTCCCAGTGATCCGGCGAGCCGCGCGCAGGCGCGACGACAGCGGCACGGCGCTGGTCCTGGCGCTCGCCTTCCTCGCCCTGTTCGGCGTTGTTGTCGGGACCATCCTGCAGTTCGCCGCCGTGGGGTTTCGAACCACCGTGTCCGTACGGTCGCTGGCGGTCAACCGGGCTGCGGCGAACGGTGCCATCGACGGCGCGGTGAACTACCTGTCGAAGTCCGCCCAGGTCGGCATTGCCCCGTTCTCCACCGGCTGTTACACCCTTCCGGCGTCCACACTGCAGCCGGCCGCGTCCGTCCAGTGCCTCGCGAGGACGGGCTCGGGCGCCGGCGCGATCGGGAGCACGGTCAATCAACCCGCCCAGGCAGTTCTGACGACCTCTGGGAACACCGCTGAGGGATACGTCCAGCCTGCTGGTACGGCCGCGACCATCCAAGGCGGGATCGCCGCTGCGAAGACGGTCAATGTCGGGGCCGGCTCGGCCCTCACCGTGAGCCCGGGAACGCTGGTCGCATCCACATCCTGCAGCACACCTGCGACCGGGGTGACACCAGCCTGCCAGGTCGGAACGGTCGCCGCTGACCCCTCCTACGGCGGCGCCATGGCGACCAACGTCGACGTTCCGTTGAACATGGACCCGGCGTTGCCGGGCGCCCCCAACATCGGCCTGTCCACCGTTCCGACCTGTCCGGCGAGCAAGGTCATCACCATGTCGCCCGGCATCTACCAGAGCGCCGCCGCACTCAATGCCCTGACCACCGGCGGGACCTGTGCCGGTTCACTGGTGTGGTTCCAGCCGGGCACCTACTACATGAACTTCGCCGACGCCTCCGACACGTGGAACCTGAGTGACACGACTGGCGACGTGGTCGGTGGGACCTTGACCTTCGCGCTGCCGGCCAGTCGGCCCAGCGCACTGCCCTCCTTCCCGACGGCCGCGACACCGACCTACAGCGCCTGCGACGCCACCAAGAAGGGCGTCATCTTCATCTTCGGCGGCGACAGCCGGATGAACGTCACCGGCTCGAAGGTGCAGTTGTGCGCACCGCCGAACTCCGGCAACCAGCAGGTCGCGGTCTGGGGGCCCTCCGCCGGGTACACCGTGGGCGGAACGACGGGCAGCCAATCCGTCGTGCCGAGTGGCGGCTGGACGGGCAAGTGTTCGAGCGCTGGTGACACGACGGACCCGCTGACCGGTACGGTGCGGCACTCGGCGAAGGTGGCCAGCGCAGGCAACGTCTGCTCGTTGCCGTTCACGCCGGCCGGGCTGACCAGCTTGCTCCCTGCGGACGCCTACAACATTCAGCTCACCGTGACGGTGTCTGGCAGCGAACAGGGCTCCGGCTACACCCAGATGACCTACACGCCACCGGGCGGCGGCACCCCCACGACCCAGATCTTCACCCCCAACTGCACCAACGGTTGCCCCACGGAGGTCGCGGCCAACTCGGTTCCCCCGCTGGTCTTCAGCGTCGCGCAGGTGAGCGACCTGAGCACCGTCAACCTGCTGCTCGGTGTGGTCAACAACAACAACGCGCCTATCACCGCCTGGGTCGACAATCCGGTCATCGTGATCACCTACAGCGAGCCGTTGCAGGCCACCAGCGGTGCGGTGGCCGCAAGCGCCACTCCATACTCCCCGTCCACCGCCAGTACGGCAGCAATCGTCCGGACGTCCGGTGCCGGGCGGCTTGCTGTCCACGGGACCATCTACGCCCCAGGGGCGGCTGTCGACATCAGCGAGACGTCTGTCGTCAATGACATCGTCGACCGCGGAGTCATCGCCCGCGACCTTTACATGGCCACGACGATCGGCGCTGGTTACGCCGGACCCGTGGTGTCGATCCCGCCGTTGACGGTGAATCCGCGACAGCTGTCCCTGACGGCGTCGGTGGGCGGTGTGCCCCTGGTGCGGGCCGAGGTGCAGTTCACGGACTCGACCGGCACGGTGAACGGCGGGGTGCCCCATGTCCTGTCCTGGAGCGGTCAATAGCCCGCTTCGGTAGCCCATTCGGCGGGTTGCCAAGTTGCGCCGAATGAATGCTCAACCTCAGGCCGATGCGGCCGAAATACATCGCAGGTAACAAAAACCCTATCGCTCTCCTCTGAAAGCAGGAATCATGGTCAGCAAGCTTCGTCAGATGAAGCAGGACGAGGGCTTCACGCTCGTCGAGCTGCTTGTTGTGATCGCCATCCTCGGCATCCTCGCCGGCATCGTGGTCTTCTCGGTCGCGGGTGTCTCCGACACCGGTCAGAAGGCGGCCTGCCAGACCGAGGCCTCCACCGTTCGTTCGGCCGAAGAAGCCTACTTCGCCAACACGAAGGTCTATGGCACCGCCGCGAACCTCACCACGGCTCCCAACAAGTTCCTCCAGCAGGTCCCGACCCTGGTGAACATCACGCCGGCAGCCGGCGGTTTCACCCTCGCGTGGGCGACCACCGCGTGCAGCGGCATCAGCCCGGCGATCACTCCCTGATCCATCGCAGGGGATAGCTAGACGAAAGGGCCCGGCTTCGGCCGGGCCCTTTCGTCTGCCGCCGCTATCCCACGGAGTTGCTAATACGCTAATGCGTAGTGTTCCGGGGTCGGCGCCTGCGCGCGGGCCTATTTCAGGTCACATTGTGCCGGGGTGGTTCGCACTTCCGCCGGTCCCCGCCGGGCCGAGCATGTCGTGACCACAACCCGTCCCGTTTCTGGTTGGGTGGAGATCAACATCGACCTGAAAGGCCGGAGCATGCTCCGCACGTCCCGCAGTTCCCTGGTGGCTGTGCTCTGCTCGGGCGGCCTTCTCGTGGCCGGATCCACGTCCGCGTCGGCATCGGTTCCGTCGCTCGCCACGCAGCTCGACCAGATCCTCGCCGGCAGCGGAGCAACGGCGATGTCCGTACGGGTCGATGTCGCGGGTGTCGGCACGGTCTTCACGCACTCGGCCGGTCAGGCGCTCAACCCGGCGTCGACCGAGAAGCTGCTCACGGGATACACCGCGCTGCGTGTCCTCGGTCCGGGACACCGGTTCGTCACCCGGATCGGCTCGACCGTGGCCGCGGACCCGCACGGTGTCATCCACGGCCGGCTGGTCCTTACCGCCGCCGGCGACCCGACCCTGTCCACCACCGGCGGTCTCGCCGAGCTGGCCCGCCAACTGCACGCCAGGGGCATCCGCAAGATCACCGGCGGCATCCTGCTGGACGACAGCCTGTTCAGCCGGGTACGGGTCGCTCCGCACGGGACGACCTCGCTCGACGCCGGGGACCCGGGCCCGCTCTCGGCGTTCGCGGTCAACGACAACAGCTGGCGCCTGGACCGCGGCTACCGGGACAACCCGTCGATCGGCAACCTGCAGGCACTGCAGCGCGTGCTGGCCAAGGCGGGCATCGTCGTGCAGGGCCATCTCAGCGTCGGCCGCCCGGCCAAGGCGCCCCGCCCGCTGGCCAGTACCTCGTCCAGGCCACTGTCGACGATCGTGCACGACATGCTCAAGCAGTCGATCAACTTCTATGCGGAGACCCTGCTCGAGGACATCGGAGCGGCCAGGACCGGCGGCAGCCAGGCGGGTGGGGTCAAGGCGATCCGGGCCGAGGCGGCCAAGCTCGGCGTACGGCTGGGCGGCAACATGGTCGACGGCTCCGGCCTGTCCACGGACGACCGGCAGAGCGCCGACGGCGAGGTGAGCTGGCTCGAGGCCGCGCACGCCGACCGCGTACTCGGGCCCCAGTTCCTCGCCGGCCTGCCGATCGGCTGCGTGGACGGCACCCTCAAGCACCGGATGTGCGGCACCGGGGGCCTCGTGCACGCCAAGACCGGCACGCTGGACGGGATGCGGGCGCTCAGCGGCTACGTCACCGACGCCGCCGGCCACCTGGTGACGTTCGCGTTCCTGCTCGCTGGGCCGAAGTCGACCGGCCACGCCGCTTCGAACGCGATCGACGCCGCCGTACGGGTCCTGGCCGTCAGCCGCCTCTGACAGCTGCTCCGCTATCGAGGGGTGGCTTGGTTACCGCTCATCGCGACTGACGGGTAACGAAACCGCCCGTCGATTTAATTGCCGGCGATCACTGGCGCGCAGCGCACCGCACTCGGGCGCCCTACGGTGCGCTGGCCAACGGTGAACCACTCCCTGGGGCGCCCAGGGCAGCCGGGTCCGCGGCCCGCATGAAATAGCCACCGATGCCCAGCACACGTTCCATGCCGTCATCGTTCCAGGACCAATGAGAGGGTCAGCCTCTGCCCGGGGGCTGCTCGAAACGATCTTGGACTTTACGGTCCCATCCGCGCCGAATGGGAACGAAAACTCCAAGATCGTTTCACGCACGTCCGCCCCTCCGTTGCAGTACTGCGGCTCGGGCGCCGAAGCGCCCGCCGTGCAGTACTGCGGGGGATTCCATGGGGTCAGGCGGGGCGGCCGACCTCGTGGGGATACAGCGACGCTGCCACAGCCTGCTCGTACGGGACCTGCCCGGTCATGACCAGCTCGGTCAGTGACATCTCCAGCGTCTGCATCCCCTCGCGGGTCGCCGTGGCCACGGCGTTGCGCAGCTGCCGGCTCTTGCCCTCGCGGATCAGGTTGCGGATGGCCGACGAGGCGAGCATGACCTCGAACGCCGCGACCCGGCCGCCGCCGATGCGGGGGAGCAGCCGCTGGTAGACGACCGCCTGCAGCGCGTTGGACAGCTGCACCCGGATCTGCGCCTGCGCGTCGCCGGGGAACACGTCCACCACGCGGTCGACCGCCTGCGCCGTGTCGTTGGTGTGCAGGGTCGCGAACACCAGGTGGCCGGTCTCGGCGATGGTCAGCGCGGTCTGGATCGTCTCCAGGTCGCGCATCTCGCCGATCAGCAGCACGTCGGGGTCCTCCCGCAGGGCGGAG
>JAWWOM010000021.1:0-2713 GCA_033851655.1 Frankiales bacterium | reverse complement strand
CGAGCTCGGCCGGCCAGGCCGGCGCCGCGCACTCCTCGGTGCTGCAGCAGGTCATCGTGCAGGCGGTCCCCGGGGCCGTCGCCAAGGCCGAGCAGGCCGTACGCGCTGCCGGTGGCACGGTCAGCCGTGAGCTGCACCTGATCAACGGCTTCGCCGCCGCGGTTCCCTCGGGACTGCAGCTCGGCAACGCCGACGGCGTCACGGCCGTCGCCCCTGACCGGGCGATGCAGCTGCAGAGCGCCACCTACGCCCCCGCTACCGACCCGGGCGCCCCGCTCGCCCTGCAGACCGCGACCGGCGCCAGCGCGTACTACCAGAACGGCTTCTACGGTCAGGGCGTCGGCGTCGCACTCGTGGACTCCGGCGTCGTACCGGAGGACGGGCTGCACCACAACGTCTTCTTCGGCCCGGACTTCACGCCGCAGGCGAGCGACCCGGCGCTGAAGTACCTCGACACGTACGGGCACGGCACCTTCATGGCGGGGATCATCGCCGGGCGCACCGATGCCGCGACCCGCCCGTACAGCGACGTCAACAACTACGTCGGCGTCGCCCCGGAGGCCAACCTGGTCAGCCTCAAGGTTGCGGACGCCGTCGGCAACACCACCGAGTCCTCCGTCGTGGCCGCGGTCGACTGGGCCACCCAGCACATGACCGACAAGAACCTGAACATCCGGGTCATCAACCTGTCCCTCGGCGCGAAGAACACGGGGTACGCCAACGACCCGCTCGCCGCCGCCGTCGAGCGTGCGTGGAGCTTCGGCATCACCGTCGTCAGCTCGGTCGGCAACGAGGGCGCCGCCGGCATCGACCTGCCGGCCGTCGACCCCTACGGCATCGCGGTCGGCGCCATCGACAACCAGAACACGGCTCCGCTCGGCGACGACACCGTCGCGTCCTTCTCCAACAGCGGCACCGGCGGGCGCAACCCCGACCTGGTCGCTCCCGGCACGCACATCGTCGGGCTCCGCAACGTCGGCAGCGCCATCGACAACAGCTTCGCGAGCACCGGTGCGGTCAGCGCGACGCTGTTCCGGGGCAGCGGCACCTCCGAGGCAGCAGCTGTCACCTCCGGCGCCGCGGCCCTGGTCATCTCGCAGCACCCGGGCATCACCCCCGACCAGGTCAAGGCGATCCTGTCCGGCACCGCCCGCTCGATCATCGGGTCGACCTGGGCGACCGCCGGCCCCGGGTCGCTCAACCTGGGCGGCTCGTACGGCGCAGCGGTTCCGGCAGCGACCACCAGCGCACCGCACGCGGCAGGCTACGCGAGCTTCGCCTCCAGCCTCTGGGGCGGCACCTGGTCGGGCAACATCTGGCAGTCGGCCGCTCATGGCGCAGACACCCTGCTCTCGCAGGGCAAGCCAGCGACGGCATCCTCGTACGAGAACCAGGCGGCGAACTCAGCCGCCATGGCGGTCGACGGCGACACGACCACGCGCTGGAGCAGTGCGTTCGCGGACAACCAGTGGCTCGAGGTCGACCTCGGCGCGCCGGCGACGATCGACGCGGTGACCCTCAGCTGGGAGGCGGCCTACGGCAAGGCCTTCCAGATCCAGGTCTCGAACGACAACGTCAGCTGGACCACGATCTGGTCCACGACGACGGGCACCGGCGGCGTGCAGAACCTGTCGGTGAACGGCACCGGCCGCTACGTCCGGATGTACGGGACCACGCGCAGCAGCCAGTTCGGCTTCTCCCTGTACGAGTTCCAGGTCAAGGGCTTCTGGGCCCCCGCGGTCTGCAACACGGCCAACGCGGCACTCGGCAGGCCCGCCACCGCATCCTCCACCGAGAACGCCGCCACCGAGACCGCGGCGATGGCGACCGACGGCAACCCCGGCACCCGCTGGTCCAGCCTGGCAACCGACCAGCAGTGGCTCCAGGTCGACCTCGGCTCGGTGCAGCCGCTCTGCATGGTGTCGCTGAGCTGGGAGGCCGCGTACGGCAGCGGCTTCCAGCTCCAGACCTCCGCCGACGGCGCCACCTGGACCACGGTCTATGCCACGACGACCGGCACCGGCGGGCAGCAGAACGTGCCGGTGGCCGGCAACGGCCGCTACGTCCGGATGAACGGCACCACCCGCGGCACGCAGTTCGGCTACTCGCTCTGGGACCTCGGCATCCACACGTCGGCCGGCACCTCGACCAGCACCACCGCCGAAGGTGACGGCGGTGCCCTGTCCGCGAGCCGCTGGACCGCCAGCCGATGGACCGGCTCGGTCTGGTCGGGCTCGGTCTGGTCGGGCTCGGTCTGGTCCGGCTCGGTCTGGTCGGCCCGGTCCTGGAAGTGACCGGGCGGAGCAACGCGGGCTGCACCGTCCGGAGCAGTGGCGCTGCTCGGCTCGGCTGATTACAAAGAGTCATAGCGTCATCACACTATGTAAGAGTTGGTCATCGACGGGGAGAGGATCCCATGCAGGCATTCACGGTGAGCTGGGGCGAGCGCAAGGGGCGCCGGCGCGCCACGGTGGCAGCAGCAGTCGCGGGGGCGCTGCTGCTGCCGGCCGGCGCGTCCACCCCGGGCCATCGCCCGGCGTCGACGATGGCGCAGGTCATTGTGCAGGCGTTGCCGGGTGAGCTTGGGCAGGCTCGGTCGGCGGTGCGTGCTGTTGGTGGCAGGGTGACTCGTGAGTTGTCGGTGGTGAATGGGTTCGCTGCTGATCTGCCGGGTGGTTCTGGTGCCGGGTTGGGTGCGGCGGATGGGGTGAAG
>JAWWOM010000014.1:0-11694 GCA_033851655.1 Frankiales bacterium | reverse complement strand
GCAGCACCCAGGCCAACGCCAGCTGGGCCAGGGTCTGGCCGCGGCGCTTGGCCAGCTCGTTGAGGGCGCGCACGTGCGTCATGTTCTGGTCGGTGAGCATCTCCGGCTTGAGGAAGTGGCCGAGCGCCGCCCGCGAGTCGGCCGGGATGCCGTCCAGGTAGCGGTCGGTGAGCATGCCCTGGGCCAGCGGCGAGAACGCAATGCAGCCGACCCCCTCGTTGCCCAGGACGCCGAGCAGGTCCTCCTCGACCCAGCGGTTGAGCATGGAGTACGAGGGCTGGTGGATCAGCATCGGCGTGCCCATCGACCGCAGGACCCGTACGGCCTCGGCGGTCCTGGCGCCGGAGTAGGAGGAGATGCCGACGTAGAGCGCCTTGCCGGCACGGACGATGGAGTCCAGCGCCCCCATCGTCTCCTCGAGCGGGGTGTCCGGGTCCGGCCGGTGGTGGTAGAAGATGTCGACGTAGTCCAGCCCCATCCGCTGCAACGACTGGTCGAGGCTGGCGGTCAGGTACTTGCGCGAGCCGAGGTCGCCGTACGGGCCGGGCCACATGTCCCAGCCGGCCTTGGTCGAGATGACCAGCTCGTCACGGTAGGCCGTGAAGTCCTCGCGCAGGTGCCGGCCGAAGTTGCTCTCCGCCGAGCCGTAGGGCGGCCCGTAGTTGTTGGCCAGGTCGAAGTGGGTGATGCCGAGGTCGAACGCGCGGCGCAGGATCGCCCGCTGGGTCTCGAAAGGCTTGTCGTCGCCGAAGTTGTGCCACAGGCCGAGCGAGACGGCCGGCAGCATCAGGCCACTCTTGCCGGTACGGCGGTACTGCATGGACGAGTACCGGTCGTCGGCGGCGACGTATCGGTCGGAGGTCACGAGGTTCTCCCTGGGTGCGAACGGTGCGGATGACCATCATGGACCAACCGGCCGCCGGCTTCTCTACCGGTACAGGGTCAGGCCTTGGGCTGGGTCCGGACGACGGTCACCCGGTTGCTGGTGGTCGCGGCCGGTGACCAGGTGCCCTTGGTCGCGCTCCACGTCTGGCCGGCGTACGACACCTGGGCCAACTGGTAGGTCTCGGCGTGGGACAGCAGCCACCCCACGGCCAGCCAACCGCGGTCGGCAGCCAGTGCGACGCCGAGCAGTGGGCCGACCTGGTCGTGCGTGGCATCCGTCTGCATCGTCGTGGACAGCCCGGTCGAGGGCACCGCGACGTCGGACTTGGCGTACTGGCAGGTCATCCCGGCCGCAACCTCGCCGGTGAGGGCCTTGGCCATCGCCGTGGCCCGGGGCTCCCACTGCGCATAAGCCGTCGGCAGACCGCTGTGCTGCACGGCCTGACCGGCGACGGTCACGGCGACCGTCTGCCAGTTCGGCACCTTGACCAGCCGGTCGTAGAACGCCCCGGCGGCATAGACCGGGTCCTGGACCTGGGCGGCGGTGCCCCACCCCTGCGACGGCCGCTGCTGGAACACGCCGAGCGAGTCCCGGTCACCGTGGTCGAGGTTGCGCAGCCGCGACTCCTGCATGGCAACGGCGATCGCGATCGTGACGGCGTGGTGCGGGAGGCCGCGCGCCTCGGCGACCGCGGCGATGACGGCCGCGTTCTGCGCCTGCTCCGGGTCCATCTGGTAGGTCGCCACCGTGCAGCCGGCCACGACGACCGGTCCGGGCCGGAGCGTGATGAGGACCACGACGAATCCCCCGATGACGACGGCCAGCACGACCAACGCCACGAGGATGGTCAGGGCTGGGCTCCGGTGCCTGGGCATCGGACAAGGCTACCTAGGTTCCGGCTCCTCATTGGCCGCACACGACGGGCCACGCCCGGCGGCGGCGACCGCGGCGGTGACGGCGACCGCGGCGAGCAACCAGCACGCGGTACGGAAACCGTGAGCGGCCGCGACGCCGGTCACCGCCACCCCCAGCGCCGTACCGAGCCCACGAGTCATGTTCAGGACGCCGCCCACCTGGCCGGACTGCCGGGGCTCGGCGACGGCCATCACCGCCGCATTGTTGGCCGGGGTGAACATGCCGAAACCGACACCTGACATCGCCAGGATGGCAACCAGGCCAAGCGATCCCGGGTGTGTCGCGGCCGCCAGCACCAGTGCGGCAGCGCACACCGCCATCCCGGCCGGAGCCATCCAGCGGCCGGCCCAACGGTCGGCGGCAGCGCCGGCCACCGGTGCCGTCAGGCCCAGGGCCGCGGGCAGCACCGTCAGCAGCAGGCCGGTCGCGACCGCAGACAGCCGCAGGGTCCCCTCTGCATAGAACGGGGTCGCGAACAGCACGCCGAACAGCGCTGCGTAGCAGAGCAACCCGGCGGTGACGCTGGCGGTGAAGGCGCGCCGCCGGAACAGCTGCGGCGGCAACAGCGGGGCCGAGGCGCGCCGCTCCACGACGACCAGGACCGCAGCCCCGACGGCGGCGAGCCCCAGCCACCACGGGGTCCCGTACGTCAGGCCGGCCAGCAGGACCAGCACCGTCGGACCCAGGACGGCCAGGCCGGCCCGGTCGAACCGGCCCGGATCGGCGAGCTGCCTCGTACGCGGCAGGAGGTACCAGCCGGCGACGGTGCCGAGAACCCCTGCCGGCACGGTCGCGAAGAACACCCAGCGCCAGCCGCCCGCAGCGATGAGCAGCCCGCCGACCGTAGGACCGAGAGCAAGGCCGAGCGCCTGGGCCGCTCCCTGGAGGCCGAGACCCCGCGCGCGGCGGTGCCGGGGAAGCGCCGTCACGATGAGGGCCACGCTGTTGGCTTGGAGCATCGCCGCCCCCAGCGCCTGCACGACCCGGCAGAGCACCAGAACCGTCAACGACGGGGCCAGCCCACAACCGACCGTGGCCAGGGTGAAGACGGCAAAGCCGTACGTATAAAGGAGTTTTCGCCCGACGACGTCGCCGAGGCGGCCCACGGCGGTCACCGTGGCAACCAGCACCACCAGGTAGCCCAGCGCGACCCACTCGACCTCGGCCAGCGAGCCGTGGAACACCCGCCTGAGTGCCGGCAGGGTCAGCGTGACGATGCTCGCATCGAGCTGGCCCATGAAGGCGCCGACACAGACCGTGGCGACGACCAGCCACTCGGCGCCCGGGCGACCGCGGACAGCATCGGGGCGGGCCGGCTCGTCCATCAGCCGGGCCCACAGCCCGCCGGCCTGATCGGCCACCGCCAGCCTCCCGATATCTCGGTGTCAGAGTTAAAAATACCTCGGGTACGGAGTTAAATGGAGCCATGCCGCAGACACGTGACGACCAGCCGGTGGCGGTGGCGCCGGCCGCAGAGCTTGCAGAGCTGTCCGGACGGCTCCGGCGGGCGCTGCGGGCCGGCGTCCGCCGGGACTGGCCCTACGACCAGCTGTCGACGGCACAGCTCGACCTGCTCCGGTTGCTGGCCGAGCACAGGTCGCTCACGGTCAACGGCGCCGCCGACCACTTGGGTGTCGCAGCCAACACGGTGAGCGGCCTGGTCCGGCAGATGACCGACGACGGGCTGGTCTCGCGGCGGCCCGACCCAGGCGACCGCCGGGTGGTCCGACTGCGGGCTTCCCCGCTCGCCCTGCGCCGGCTGCGCCGGTGGCGCGGCTTCCGGGACACCCTGCTGGCCGAGGCTCTGGGCCAGCTCGGCGCCGAGGACCAGGCGGCGCTCGCCGCCGCGGTCGACCCGTTGCGCCGGCTGGTCGCTGCGCTCGAGCAGCCGCGCGAAACCTGACTCCCGGACCGGGTTGTGCGACGCTCGGACCATGACCGACTCCGCCGCCTTGTACCGACGGTGGGCGGAGGTCGAGGGAGCCCCGTCCTCCAACTCCTACGTGCGGCTGGCGCTCGCCGTTGCGGAGGACCGCGCGACCGTGGCGTTCCTCGACTCGGTCAGCCAACGAGAGCGGCAGCCCAACCTGCTCTTCGCCGTCCTGCGCTGGTACGACGTCGACGTGCACGATCCCGCCGGCTGCCTGCGCTGGCTGGCGGCGAACGCCGACCTGGCTCGCCGCGAGCTGTCGGCCCGGCGTACGCAGACGAACGAGGCAGCAAGGTGTGCGACGTTGCTCCCGGCGCTGGCCCTGCTGCCGGGGCCGATCGCCCTGATCGAGGTGGGCGCCAGTGCCGGGCTGTGCCTGCTCTACGACCACTGGCGCTACCACTACGTCGGGTCGGACACCGACACCTGGCTCGGACCGGCCGACAGCCCGGTCACGCTGAGGTGTGAGACCACCGGAGCCGTACCCATCCCGGAGGCCGTCCCGACGATCGCCTGGCGGGCGGGTCTGGACCTGAACCCGTTGGATCCGGGCGACCCGGAGACCCGCCGATGGCTGCAGTGCCTGGTGTGGCCGGAGCACACCGAACGAGCAGGCCGGTTGGCCGCTGCGCTGTCCGTCGCCGCAGCTGCGGCACCCGCTGTCAGCACCGGCGACGCGGTGGACGACCTGGCGGCCTTGATCACTCAGGCTCCGGCGGAGTGCACCGTCGTGGTCCAGCACAGCGCGACGCTGGCCTATGTCGACCCGGCGCGCCGGGAGCAGTTCCGTCAGCTGGTCGCGGATCACGGGGCCCACAGCCTCGGCGCCGAGGGTGGCCGCTTCCTGCCACACCTGCGTTACCCCGACGGCGTACGCGGCGACCGGCACTTCGTCGTCTCCCTGGACGACCAGGGGCTCGGCCTCGCCGACCCGCACGGCCGCAGCCTCGCCTGGCTGTGACCGGCCAGCCGGCCGCGAAGAAGGTCTCCAAGATCGGGAACCCCCCGGTGCGAGCGGACATGTACCAGTCGTGACGCTCGACGAGACCACCGACGCCGCCCTGTGGGCACGAGCGACGGCTGGCGACGGCGACGCGTTCACCGCGCTCTATGACCGGTACGGCGACCGGGTGCACTCCTACTGCTTCCGGCGCACCGCATCCGCCGCCGCGGCCCAGGACCTGACGTCCGCTGTGTGGCTGGAGGCCTGGCGTGGGAGGGGCAGGGCTGAGCTGCACGAGGACGGCTCGCTGGCGCCGTGGCTGTTCGGGATCGCCCGCAATGTCATCCGCAACAGCGAGCGGACGCTGCGCCGGCACCGGGCGGCGCTGAACCGGCTGCCCGACCCGCTCGACGAGCCGGACCACGCCGACCTGGTCACCGCCCGGCTCGACGACGAGCGCCGGATGGCCGAGGTGCTCGCGGCGGTGGCCCGACTGCCCAAGCGGGAGCAGGACGTCCTCACCCTGGTGGCGTGGGCTGACCTCGGTCAGGCCGAGGTCGCCGCCGCGCTCGGGATCAGCGTCGGCACCGTCAAGTCGCGGTTGTCCCGCGCACGCGCCCGGCTCAGGGCCGAACACGAACCGGGGCTCGGTACGGCGACTGCACCGACGACCGCGAGGAGGCCCGAATGATCAACATCGACGATGTCCCAGCCCGGCCTATCCCTGCCGCGCGCGCCCTGGCCGACAAGGCGCTGCTGCGCGAGATGGTCGAGTCGACGGCCCTTGCGCCGCGGCCGCTGCGCAGGCGCCGGCCCCGGTTGTTCGTCCTGTCGATCGTGACCGGCGTCGGCCTGACCGGCGTGACGGCCGCCGCTGCCTACACCTACCTGGCACCCCGGCCGGCCAGCGTGCACGACAGCGCCCGCTGCTACAGCTCGGTCAGCACCGCGACTGGTCACCACTTCCCGGGAACCACGATCGGCGTGGCCCATGTGGTCGGAAAGCCCACTCCGGACACGGCCGTGGAGGCACTGCAGGACTGCGCCGGTCTGTGGTCCCGCGGATTCCTGACGGTCAAGGGCTTCGCTGCCCCCGACGTGCCGAGGGGACCGGACGGACTGCCGCCGGCCGACAAGCCGGTACCGCCGCTGGTGGCCTGCGTCCTGCGCAGCGGCCAGGCAGCCGTCTTCCCCGGACCTACCACCGTCTGCGCTCAGCTGGGGCTGCCGCTGCTCAGCACACAGTGACTTCCGGCTTCTCGGTGTGAGGGGAATCGAGAATCCGGAGCAGAAGCGCTGTTCGGCGTCGTGCACGTCGAACAGCACGGCTGCCGGGTACCTACCCCGACAGGGGAGGGGTGGGCACCCGGCAGCCGGCTTCGCCGGCACGACCTGTGACCACGGGTCAGTAGACCCAGGTCTGGGACGAGCCCTTGTCGTTGAGGGCCCCGAGGCTCGCCTCGTCACCGTTGCGACCAGAGCTGACCGACGCGCCGCCGTAGCTGATGTCGGTGTACAGGGTGTTGTTGCAGTTCTGGTAGACGTGCATCGAGCCCACCCGGTCGTTCCAGCCCGAGGGCATCGAGGGCTCGGCGTAGGAGTGCGTGGTCGTGCACGCGGTGCCGGTCCAGGTGAAGCTGGCGCCTCCGTAGCCGGCGTCCGCGTACATGATGCTGATCGGGAGGCCGGTCAGCGGTGAGGCGCCCGCGAGCTCGGCGGGCGTGACCAGCCGGCTCGAGGCCGCGTCGACAAGGTGCACCTGGCCGCCCGTGGCAAAGCTGATCGCGGCGTCGAAGCTGGCGAAGCAGACCGGGCTGCCGGGCGTCCCACCCACCGGCGTGGCTGCCTGGACGCAGTTGCTGCCCGAGGTCGGCGGGGTTCCCGCCGCGACCGCATCGGGCGCGGCGCCGGCAAGGGGGACGGCTGCGAGGGCGGTGGTGGCGATGGTGACGGAGACTCGTGCGTTCAGGCGACCAGGCATACGGCACTCTCCTCAAGCGAGGCCGGCCCCGTACCGGCCTAGCCGAAGTCAAGCACAGGTCAAGGACGCTGCGGGCCGCGGCGAATCCCTGTCCCGTCCTCGGGCTGCGGCCCTCAGATCTCGACGTTGTGCCGCCTGGCGATGTCGAGCAGCTCGGCGATCCGGCCCCACGCCGGGTGCTCGAGCACGTCCTCACCCCGGCAGGCCGCCAGCTCGAGGGCGAGCGACGCCCGGCGCACCTGCGCGCGGAGCTCGCGAGCGAAAAGCACCCCGGCCGCGGAGGGCGGCAGGACCTGGAGCGAGTCGAGGCTGGTGCTCATGCTGACCTCCAAGGACGGGAGCCGGGCGGCTCGATGTCCTCAATCTCGTCCGGCAGGCTGTTCCGGCCCTGCGGGCGACCTTTGCGTCCGCTGTGACTGTCGAGCTAGGCGACGATCTCCGCCGACAGGGCCCTGCTGGTGCTCAGCTCGCCCCGCGCGTCGCCGCTGTACGAGCCGGAGGTGGGAGCCACGTCGCGGTAGTCGCGGCCGGTCGCGATGGTCACGTAGCGCCGGTCAGCCCGCCTGCCGTGGCACGGGTCGAACGCCACGGCACGCGCCCCCAGACCATCGGGTACGAGCACCTCCACCCACGCGTGGGTGCCGCCCTGGCCGATGAGGTGCCCGGAGACGTAGCGGGCACGTACGCCCACCGAACGGCACATCGCGAGCATCACGTGCGCCTGGTCCTGGCAGACGCCGGTGCCGCCGGCGAGGGCGTCGGCGGCTGGGGTGCCGACGTCCGTGGCACCGAACCCGTACGCCACCAGGGTCGGCACCAGGGAGCAGATCCGGTCGGCCGTCTCCTCGGCATCGGCAACCGCGTGTTCCCTTGCCAGTGAACGGATCCGCTCGTCGGGCTGGGTCAGTGCCGTCGGCCGCAGCATCCGGGTGTCGCGCAGCACGGAGGACGAGAGCTGCTCGGCGGGGCCGCCCCGCTCGACCACGACGGAGACCTGCATGTCGACGGTCTCCGGGACCACGGCCAGCCGTACGGAGGTGGTCCGGTTGCCGTCCTCGTCGGAGCGCCAGACGACCTCGGCGTCCTCGCTGGTCACCTCGACACTGCCCAGCCGCAGCCGCTGGTCGCCGTGCACGCTCGGGGGCACGACGACGAGCCGGTGCCTCAGGTCGTAGGCGCGACCGACATAGGTGTACGAGAACCGCTGCCGGAGCCGATAGCGGACGACCTCGGCGGACATCAGCGCATCGGTGTCCGGCCGGCCGGCGACGGCTGCGCGCCCCTCGTTCATGCGACCGGCTCCGCGACCACGGTCATCTCGTCGAGGCGGGCGAACCCGTAGGTGGTCACCATCGCGACGTCGACGGCGTCGCGACCGCGGCCGATGACGACGCGGCCCTTGCGGTGCTGGTTGTTGCGCGGGTCGAAGGTCCACCACCGGCCATCGAGCCACACCTCCATCCAGGCACAGAAGTCCATCGGTGCGTCCGGGATCGGCACCTCGATGTCCGGCAGGTAGCCGAAGACGTAGCGGGCCGGGATGTTGAGTGCCCGGCAGAAGGTGATGGCCACGTGGGCGAAGTCCCGGCAGACGCCCTTGGCGGTCTCGAACGCCTCCTGGGCAGTCAACGTGGGGCTGCTGGTCCCGTACCCGAAGGTGAGGTGGCCGTTGACCGAATCGACGATCGCCTGCACCCGGCGCCAGCCCGGCGGCAGGCTGCCGAACATCTCCCAGGCCTGGTTGGCCATGACGTCGGAGACGCAGAAGCGGCTCGGCAGGAGGTACATCAGCACGGTGTCCGGGACCGAGTCGATCGGCGCCTCACGGGCGTCCAGGTCGATGTCGTCGATCGCGTCCGGCACCTCGACGGTCGCGTGGTAGGACAGCCCGAACTCGCCCTGGGGCATCAGGAGCCGGGAGCAGGTGTTGCCGAACGAGTCCTGGTAGGACCAGCGGGGCTGGGTCGGCGTCGTCGTCAGCGTCTCCGCCAGCAGCCGGTGCCTGGCGTCCCGGGTGGGCTCGACCTGGAAGACCGCGGCAGCCTCCGCGGGCGCGTTGAAGCTGAAGTCGCACCCGACGCTGAGCTGCAGGGTCCCTGCCATGAAGTCATCATCGGCAGATTGCGTTACACCTGAGTTACAACTCGCCGCTGAACCGCTTTTTTGTTGCCCGGGCCGCCGCAGCCTCGGGGTAGCCACCGATCGGTACGGACCTGGCGTCTCCTCCCCCGACCGGCAGGATCAGGGCGGTGCCGTTCTCGACCTGCTCCCAGCCGCCGGCGTCCCCCCACCCGCTCGAGGCGACCAGCCTCGCGTCGCCGATGTGGCGCAGCCGCAGGTCGTAGTAGCCGGGCAGCTTCTCCGGCGCAGCGTCGGGACCGGCGTCGGCGGGGCAGCCGGCATCCCCGACGTTGCAGCACAGCACGGTCAGCGCGCCGTCCCCGAGCAGCAGCGCGTTGAGGCTGCTCGGCGTCAGCTCGGCCGTGATGTCCGTGATCGTCTCGCGCAGGCCGTCGTCGAAGCCCAGCTTGGCGGCGCGCTGGAGCAGGGCCAGCAGGTAGAGCTCGCTGTCGGTGTCCCCCACGAGGTCCGGCACCGTGTCGATCAGGTCCAGCAGGCCGTCGCGGGGCCAGATCGACCCGTTGTGGGCGAAGGCGTACCCGTCCCGTACGAACGGGTGGGTGTTGCCCGGCTGTACCGGGATGCCAGGCGTGGCCCAGCGCAGGTGCAGGACCGCGCCGGTGCTGGCGATCTCCGTGACCGCCTTCGCGTAGGCCTCGTCCCGGTAGGCCGCTCCCTCGGAGCGCCGGGTCTGGATCGCGCCGTCGCCGTCGTACCAGGCGATCCCCCAGCCGTCGGCATGGTGGCGCGACAGCTCGGTGAACTCGGCCAGCTCGGCGGTGGTCAACAGGTCGGCGAGGGCGCGCGGGGTGTCACTCACCCAGCCCAGCAGTCGGCACATGCTGTACACGGTACGGCCTCAGCCGCTGTCAGGGGCATCGTCCGGGTCGGGGCGGTCGAGGTCGGCGTTGACGGCGCGGAGCGGGCAGAGAACGGGAACCGGCAGAACCGGTCCCCGGCCCGGATGTAGTCATCGAGTGGCCGGTCGGGTGCGTACCGGCATTTGCCCAGGTCGAGCAGCGCACCAGCTCGGCGGGTGCTTCGTCCTGACACCGCCCGTCGAAGTCCACCCGGCGGGTTTTCCGGGCGTCGGGGTGAGCGTCACCGCCTTGATCAACGCGAGCCCTTCGACCGTGGCCGCGATGTCCTCCTCCATGCCTTCCAGCTCGCCGAGCAGGATCCGGGTCTTGTCGTCGAACAGCCGGGTCTTGGCAACCCCGATGCTGATCCCGACGGCGGGGGCCAGCTCGTAGGCCAGCAGCTCATCGACGGTGAACACCTGGTCGGCGGCCGGCACCGGGGCGGGCTCCGGACCGGCTCCCGTGAAACCGTCGCGGGGCACCCCTTTCGGGCCGAGCGGTTGTCGAGCCGGGGTCAGCCGGGGAACCTCGCCTCTGCGACTGAGCGCGGGGAAACGGCTCAGTATGTGCCTTGCGATGCACACATGTCTCACGTCTCGACGACGAGAGAATTCCCGCGCTGAGTGGCGTGACCGTCGTCGGTGTCTGGGCTGAGGTCAAAGATTTGGCGCAGCGCGTCGAGATAGACGGGCCCATTCGGTCCGGTGGAGAACTCCTTGGCGCGGACTGTCGGCCGGTGCAGGATCTTGCGGAGGATGCGGTGGATGGCGGCGCTCGTCTCGGCCCGTTGCTTGTCGTTGAGGTCCGGAAGTCGCTCGTGCAGCCGCTCCAGTTCCGCGTCGGCGAGCTGCCTGATCTGTGCGTGCAGGGCAGCGATGAGGGGCGCTGCCGCTGCTTGTTCCTGCCGTTCGGTGTACGCGGCTGCCTCCGCGGCGACGATGGCGCGGACCTGCGGAATCTGGTCCGGTATCTCCCGATCGGCCAGGTGCCGGCCGAGCGCGGTGAGGTTCACGAGCGTGACCCCCTCCAGGCGCCCCACCTCGGGGTCGACGTCGGGCGGCATCCCCAGGTCCAGCACGAACAGCGGCCGGCCGCCTGCCTGCGCCCGGGCCGCCCGCACCGCCTCAGCGGGCACGACGGGTTCGGCGGCTCCGGTGGCCGTGATCAAGATGTCGGCGTCGGCAAGCGTCGCAGGCAGGTCACTGGTCCGCAGCTGCGTTCCATGCACCGCCGCAGCCACCTCAGCGGCTCGCGCCGG
Source organism: Frankiales bacterium (assembly GCA_033851655.1). Lineage (GTDB taxonomy): Bacteria > Actinomycetota > Actinomycetes > JAWWOL01 > JAWWOL01 > JAWWOL01. The sequence continues at coordinate 800 of JAWWOM010000014.1, read as the reverse complement.
ATTGCGGCTGGCCACTGACAGCCGTCGAACGCGCGCCTCGCGGAGCAGTCGTGCCGCCAGCTTGCCCATGCCGCCGGTTCCGAGCACAACCGCATCGCGGCCGGCGAGGCCGCCAAGGTGCGCCTCGGCGAGGTCCAGGCCGGCCCGGGCGAGCGAGATGCCTTCGGTGCTGATCGTGGTCTGGGTGCGGGCCCGCTTGCTGACCCGCAGCGCCGCGTCGATCAGGCCGGTGATGGCGGGGCCGGTGGTTCCCGCCGCGGCGGCCACGCGGGCCGCGGCCTTGATCTGCGCGACGATCTGGTCTTCACCGATGGCCATCGAATCCAGCCCGCATGCGACCGAGAACAAATGCTCGGCGGCCGCGCCGCCGACTCGGGTGCGGGCCATCCGCATCACCTCGCCGACCTCGACCCGCCCGTGGCTGGCCACCAGGTCGGCCACAGCCCGGGTCACCTCCGCGACTGGACCCTGCGCGGCCGCGTAGACCTCGACTCGGTTGCAGGTGGACAAGACGACCACCTCGTCGATGCCTGGCACAGCGTGCAATCGGGTCAGCAGGCTGGTGCGTTGTGCAGACGGAACGGCAAGCTTGTCGAGCACCTCGACCGGAGTGTTCCGGTGGGAAAGGCTCACGCTCACGATCGTCATCGCATTGACCGTCCGCTCTGGGGATTCGGCTCTCGGTGGGGCGAGGGACCCGGCCTCTGCTGGCGCCGGGTCCCTCGTCCGTCAGCGTGCTACCTGCGGATCAGGGCTGTCCGGCGCGGACGCCGTCCTCGATGCGCTTGCCCAGCTCCTTG
>JAWWOM010000013.1:0-12823 GCA_033851655.1 Frankiales bacterium | reverse complement strand
CCGCCACGACGCGTAGCAGGTCGGACGCCGGCGCTCGGGTCCGGCAGCCCACACAGGTGCGGACCGGGACCGCGCGACGACGCGGGATGGAGTCTACCGCGCCGCTCCCTCGATGGTCGGGCTCGGGGCGGCGAGCTCGACGACCGGCAGCTGAGCCGGACCTGTGGCCGGACTGCCGGCCGCGCTGGTGTCACTGCGGATGTCGATGCGCCAGCCGGTGAGCCGCGCCGCGAGGCGGGCGTTCTGCCCCTCCTTGCCGATGGCGAGGGAGAGCTGGTAGTCCGGGACGATCACCCGGGCCGAGCGCGCGTCGGCGTCGACCACCTCGACCGAGGTCACGTTGGCCGGGGAGAGCGCGTTGCCGACCATCGTCGCCGGGTCGTCGGACCAGTCGATGATGTCGATCTTCTCGCCGTGCAGCTCGTTGACGATGGCCCGGACCCGGGAGCCCATCGGGCCGATGCAGGCGCCACGGGCGCGTACGCCCGGGACGAGGGACCGGACCGCGATCTTGGTACGGTGCCCGGCCTCGCGGGCGACCGAGACGATCTCGACGCTGCCGTCGGCGATCTCGGGCACCTCGAGGGCGAACAGCTTGCGGACCAGGTTGGGGTGGCTGCGCGACAGCGAGATCTGCGGCCCGCGCACGCCCTTGTGCACCTGGAGGACGTAGCACTTGATCCGCTCGCCGTGGACATAGCGCTCGCCCGGCACCTGCTCCCCCGGCGTGAGCGTCGCCTCGACCTTGCCCAGGTCGATGAAGACGGTCGGCCGGTCGCTGGCCCGGTCGTGCTTGTCGTGCTGCTGGATCACGCCGGCGACGATGTCGCCCTCGGAGCCGGCGTACTCGCCATAGGTCAGCTCCTGCTCCGCGTCGCGCAGCCGCTGCAGGATCACCTGCTTGGCGGTGGTCGCCGCGATCCGGCCGAAGTCGGCGGGCGTGTCGTCGAACTCCCGCGGCGTGGCGTCCTCGGAGGCTGCCGGCTCCTGCGCCCAGACGGTGACCGTGCCGGTCTTGCGGTCGAGCTCGACCCGGGCGTGGGCAGCGGAGCCCTCGGTGTGGTGGTAGGCGGTCAGCAGCGCAGCCTCGATCGCCTCGCAGACGAGCTCGAAGGCGATGTCCTTCTCGCGTTCCAGTGCACGCAGCGTGCTCATGTCGATGTTCATGCCTTCGCCTCCTCTGCTGTCACGTCTTCTTCGTCGTCGTCGTCTTCGTCTTCGTCGTCGTCGTCGAGCTCTGCCAGGTCGGGCACCCCCGGGCGGGAGAACTCCACCTGGACCGTCCCCTTGCCCAGCGCGCTCAGCGGGTGGGTGACCTCGCCGCCGTCGGGGAGGCTGAACGCCACCGCATCACCGTCGAGCCCGGTCACCCGTGCTGTCAGGGTGCCCGCACCGGCGACGCTGACGCTGACCAGCCGGCCCGCGGCCCTGCGCCAGTGCCGGGCCAGCGTGAGCGGGTGGTCGACCCCTGGCGAGCTGACCTCGAGCACGTACGGGCTCGCGCCCATGACGTCGGTGCCGTCGAGCGCCTCGGAGACGGTACGGGACAGCGTGGCGACGTCGTCGAGGGTGATCCCGCCGTCACGGTCGGCCAGCACCCGGACCAGCCGCCGGTTGCCGGCAGGGGTGACGACCACGTCCTCCAGGTCGTAGCCGTCGGCGGCGGCAAGAGGCTCGAGCAACGTCTGCAGGCGGGACTTGAGGGAGCCGCTGCTCATCGGGAGCCTCCTCAGGTCGCGTGTGCTGTTGTGGTTGCCGAGCTGGTGCCGCAAGTCGGTGACCACCCTAGCCGTTGCATGGCCGCCGGTCACCGGCCGGACATGAGAGGCTGTTCGCCAGCACGGAACGCGACCGAAGATCCCGACCGCCGAGGAGCCCTCCCCGATGGATGACCGCCGGCCGACCCGCCGGGCCCTCCTCGCCGCAGGTGCCGCGACCGCGGCCGCTGCGGTCGCCGGCTGCGGTCGCGCCGCAGCCCCCGCCGTGGCGCAGGCGACGGGGACGACGAGCGCAGCCGCCACCAGCCCGGGCACACCGACGGCGGCTGCCACCACGTCCCCCCCGGCGCCCCCGGCGACCTGGGCCGTCGCGGCCGCCGCGGGCGAGAGCAACCTGGTCGCGTCCTACGCCGCGGTCATCAAGGCCCACCCCGCGGTCAAGGCGACGCTCACGCCGCTGCGGGCCGCCCACTCCAGCCACCTCAAGGCGCTCAGGGTGCACCCGCCCGGCAAGGTGATCGCCGGCCTGCCCACCGGTCAGGCCGAGGCGCTGAGCCGGCTCGCGGCTGCCGAGCAGAAGGCGTCCGACACGGTCGCCGCCCTCTGCGTCACCTGTCCCGTCGAGGCGGCGGCTCTGCTCGGCTCGATCGCCGCCGCGGACGCCAGCCACGTACTCGTCCTGCAGTCGGTCGGAGCCAGATGACGGCCCCGGTGGCGTCGCCGGCCACCATCAAGGCGCTCCAGCTCGCCGTCTCGGCGGAGCATGCCGCCATCTACGGTTACTCCGCAGCCGGCGGCCACCTGTCCTCGACCCGCCGGCCGGCGGGTGTCACCCAGTTCGTCGAGCACAGCACCGCCCGGGACCTGCTGGCCGCAGCGCTCAGGGGCCGGCACGGCAAGGTCCCGGCAGCCCTCCCGGCCTACGCGATCCCGGTCCTGGGCACCGGCGTGGCGGCGGCGACCTTCCTGGCGACGTTGGACGACGCCACCGCTGCCGGCTACGCAGGCATCCTCGGGACGACCGTCGACCCGGCGCTGCGCCGGCTGGCGGTGGCGGGCCTGACCGCCTCTGCCACCCGGGCCACCGCCTGGCGGCTGGCGGCCGGGGTCGCGCCGGCCGCGCGGGTCTTCCCGGGCATCGCCGGTACCCCCGCCTGAGCCGACCCAGTCGCTGCCGTGGTGCCAGGGGTTGGTGAGCGCCAGCCCTAGCTGCTCTGAATCCGCCGTATCGCGAGTGGCCAATGCCGTGCCGCCTGACCGTCCTTTCGGCGGGGCTCGCCCACCCCGGCGGGTGGGCTGATAGGGCGGACGCCAGCCGTTATCGGCGGCGATAGGGTCCGGGCATGGTCGATGCTGCTGCGCCGCCACTGCCACCGCGGACCGGTGGCGCCGCTCCCACCGCCGAGCACGTCCGGCTGGCCGAGGCCGACGCCGGCACCGCGCCCTGGCGCAGGTTCGGGCCCTACGTCGCCGAGCGCGCCTGGGGCACCGTACGAGAGGACTACAGCGCCGCCGGCGACGCATGGGACAACCTCAGCCACGACGCGGCCCGGTCGATGGCCTACCGGTGGAACGAGGACGGCATGGCCGGCCTGTGCGACGAGGAGCAGTACCTCTGTCTCGGCCTCGCGCTGTGGAACGGCGTCGACCCGATCCTCAAGGAGCGGATGTTCGGGCTGACCAACAGCGAGGGCAACCACGGCGAGGACGTCAAGGAGCAGTGGTGGTACGTGGACGCCACGCCGACCTCGTCCTGGCTGTCCTGGCGCTACCACTACCCGCGCGGACCTTTCCCGTACGAGGACCTGATCGCCACGAACGAGGAGCGTGGCCGGCTGGTGCCGGAGTACGAGATCGCCGACACCGGAGCACTTTCCGGGTGCTGGGTGGTGACGCTCGACGTGGCCAAGGCAACGCCCGACGACCTGTGCCTGCGCTACCGGGTCACCAACACCGGGGACAGCGAGGGGACGTTGCACCTGCTGCCACAGGCCTGGTTCCGCAACACCTGGTCGTGGACCGAGGGTCACCGCCGACCCTCGATGTCCCTGGCCCCCGGCGGCGGGATCGCCTTGCAGCACAGCGTTCTGGGGTCGATGACCCTCACCAGCGACGGCTCGCCGCAGGTGCTGTTCTGTGACAACGACACCAACACCCGGCGCCTGTACGGGGAACCGGGTCCTGCCTACGCCAAGGACGGCATCAACGACCACGTCGTCTCCGGCGCACCCACCGTCAACCCGGACCGCACGGGCACCAAGGCAGCCTTCTGGCACGTGCTCACGGTTGCCGCCGGCGCGACCGCTGAGGTGCGCGTGCGGCTCTCGTCCGGCGGCGGGCCGGTCAACGAGTTCGGGCAGGTGATGGCCGACCGCAAGGCCGAAGCCGACGCCTACTATGCCGCCGTGCTGGGCACTTTGCCGCCGGCGCACCTCCCGATCGCCCGCCAGGCCTTCGCCGGACTCCTGTGGGGCAAGTGCTTCTACCACTACGACGTGGCGCAGTGGCTCGACGGCGACCCGGCTCAGATCCACCCGCCGCCGCACCGTGGCGAGATCCGCAACGGCGGCTGGCGGCACCTGGACAACCGCGACGTCATCTCGATGCCCGACCCCTGGGAGTATCCCTGGTACGCAGCCTGGGACCTGGCCTTCCACGCCGTCGCGCTCGCGCACGTCGACCCGGCCTTCGCGAAGTCCCAGCTGTTGCTGCTCTGCCGCGAGTGGTACATGCACCCGAGCGGCCAGCTGCCCGCGTACGAGTGGAACTTCTCGGACGTCAATCCCCCGGTGCACGCCTGGGCTGCACTTCGGGTGTTCCAGATCGACGGTTCGCGAGACTTCGACTTTCTCGAACGGGTGTTCCACAAGCTGATGATCAATTTCACCTGGTGGGTCAACCGGGTGGACACCGAGGGCAACAACGTCTTCGAGGGCGGCTTCCTCGGCCTGGACAACGTGGGCCCGTTCGACCGTTCGAAGCAGCCGCCTGTCGCCGGTCACCTCGAGCAGACGGACGGCACGGCATGGATGGCGATGTACTGCCTCGACCTGCTCGGCATCGCCCTGACGCTGGCTGCGCAGGACAAGACGTACGAGGACGTCGCGACGAAGTTCTTCGAGCACTTCACCTACATCGCCACCGCCATGAACGGCATGGGTGACGGCGGCTTGTGGGACGAGTCCGACGGCTTCTACTACGACGTCCTGCGTTGTGCCGACGGCACGGCACTGCCGATGCGGGTGAGGTCAGTGGTCGGTCTGGTGCCCTTGGCGGCCGTACGCGTGATCCCGGACGCGGTGCTGGCAGCGCTGCCTGAGTTCAGCTCGCGGCTGCACTGGTTCCTCGAGCACAGGCCGGACGTGGCGGCGCAGGTGGGCTGGATGCACAGCGTCGGCTCCGGCGACCAGCACCTGTTCTCCGTACTCTCCCCCGATCGCCTCGTCCGCGTGCTCGAGGCGGTGCTCGACGAGGCGGAGTTCCTTTCCCCGTACGGGATCCGGTCGCTGTCACGTCGGCACGTCACGCCCTACGTCGCCGACCTCGGCGGTGGCATCCGCGCCGACCCGGTCAGCTACGAGCCGGGCGAGTCGACGACCGGCCTCTTCGGCGGCAACTCCAACTGGCGCGGTCCGGTGTGGTTCCCCTTGAACCGGCTGGTGATCGGCGGCATCGAAAGGTTCGGCGAGTACACCGGCGACGACCTGACCGTCGAGCTGCCGACCGGCTCAGACAACCGGGTGACCTTGGCCGAGGCCGCCGCCCAGCTGGCCGGACGACTGGTCGCGCTGTTCGCTCCCGGCGCCGCTGGCCGGCCCCCGGCCGCCGGCGACGACAGCTGGCCAGAGGGGCTGCTGTGGTTCCACGAGTACTTCCACGGCGAGACCGGCCAGGGCCTCGGCGCCTCGCACCAGACCGGCTGGACGTCGCTGGTCGTCGACCTGCTGCTGCACAAGCCCTACTGCGAGCCGTGACCGCCCGCTGAGCGCTGAGCAGAACGAGCAGAACCCGACTTAATGCGCCATGCGGCGAGTATGCCGCGAAATCTTCTCGCAACGCTGCGTACATCCTACGGTCCGCTCAATGCAATATCCGCGACCGAGGTGTTGACCAGGAAAGCGAGATGACGACGGTGTCGACTGCCCCCGTGATCGAGCTCAACAATGTCACCAAACGCTTTGCCACGCCCGGTGGCGGCGTCTACACCGCTTTGCGCGACTTCAACATGAGGATCGCGCCAGGCGAGTTCTGCACGGTTGTCGGTCCGACCGGATGCGGAAAGTCCACGACGCTCAGCCTGATCTCCGGGCTGGCGCCGGTCAGCGAGGGCTCGGTCGAAGTCATGGGCAAGCACGTCGACGGCATCGGCAAGGGCCTCGGGTACGTCTTCCAGTCCGACGCCATCTTCCCGTGGAAGACAGTGCTCGACAACGTCGCTGCCGGACCGCGGTACCAGGGAAAGCGGGCCAAGGAGGCGCACGTGCTGGCCAGGGACTGGATCCGCAGGGTCGGCCTGACCGGCTTCGAGGACCGCTATCCGCACCAGCTCTCCGGTGGCATGCGCAAGCGGGTCGCCTTGGCCGCCAGCCTGATCAATGAGCCGAAGATCCTGCTCATGGACGAGCCGTTCAGCGCCCTGGACGTCCAGACCCGGAGTCTGATGGAGAACGAGCTGCTCGGTCTGTGGGAGAGCAGCGGGGCCTCCGTGGTCTTCGTCACCCATGACCTCGAGGAGGCCATCGCCCTGGCCGATCGGGTCTTCGTCCTGACGGCCGGCCCGGCCACGGTCAAGAGCGAATACAAGATCGACCTGCCGCGGCCGCGCAACGTCGCAGAGATCCGATTCCTGCCGGCGTTCATCGAGCTCTACGAAACCATTTGGAACGACTTGCGAGAGGAGGTGCTGGTCAGTTATGAGCGAGCCAAGTCTGCGGGTTAGGCCGATGAGTCCAGCGGGGCTGCCGGTGGCGGCCCGCGAGCCCGAAGGCGCCGTACTCGCGCGGAAGTACCGGCAGCGCAAGCGGCTGGTGTGGATACTGCGCATCGTCCTGGCCGTGGCCATCGTCGGCGGCTGGGAGGTCAGTGCACGGAACAAGCTGATCGACCCGTTCTTCTACGGCCAGCCGTCCTTGATCTGGCACCAGCTGGTCCGCTGGGTCAACCACGGCACGTCGAACGGATCGCTGTGGCGGCAGATCTTCGTCACCATGGAGGAGACCGTCATCGGTTTCCTGATCGGCGTCGCCCTCGGGGTCCTGTTCGGCGTCGTGCTCGGCGTGAACCGGCTGCTGGCGGACATCTTCTCGCCGTACATCAAGGCCTTCAACTCGATCCCCCGCGTCGTGCTCGGCGCCATCTTCACCATCGCGTTCGGCCTGGGGCTGACGTCCAAGGTGATGCTTGCCGTCGTGCTGGTCTTCTTCGTGGTGTTCTTCAACGCCTTCCAGGGCGTCCGTGAGGTCGACCCCAACCTGATCGCGAACGCGCGAATCCTCGGCGCCGGCAGGGCGAGGGTGACCCGAGAGGTCATCATCCCCAGCGCACTGTCGTGGATCCTGGCCAGTCTGCACACGAGCTTCGGCTTCGCCCTCGTGGGGGCTGTGGTCGGCGAGTTCCTCGGCTCTACCGAAGGACTGGGCTCGCTGATCGTGATCGCCCAGAACACCTTCAACGTCAGTGGGGTGTTCGCGGCGATGGTCATCCTCGCGGTCGTCGCACTGATCGCGGAATCCCTCGTCACAGCGCTCGAGAACCGGCTCATCCGGTGGCGCCCGACCCCTGTCACCGACATCACCATCTAACAGAACGGACAATCATGGTCAGCATTGCCCGGATGGGCGCGGCGACGGTCGTCGTCGCCCTATCGATCACCGCATGTGGCACCAGCAGCAAGAGCACCGGCGCCTCGTCCGCAGGCACCTCCGCAGCGGGCGCGTCCGCAGGCGCGCCGTCGGCGGCGGCGGCGGCCGGGTCGTCCACTGCCGCGATGAAGGACGTCTCCCTCAAGATCATGGTCGGCGGCATCAGCAAGCAGATCTACCTGCCGAACGAGCTCACCGCAAAGCTGGGCTACTTCAAGGAGCAGCACCTCAACGTGACGCTCATCGACGAGGCCTCAGGGCAGTCCTCGGAGCAGCAGGTACTCGCCGGCGGCGTCCAAGCCGGGTCCGGCTCGTACAACCACACGATCGAGCTGCAGCCGTCGGGCAAGTTCATCGAGTCGGTCGTGCAGCTGCAGCTGGCTCCGGGCGAGGCCCTGATGGTGAACAGCAAGCAGGCTTCCTCGATCACGTCGGCCAAGGACCTGGCGGGCAAGAACCTGGGTGTCACCGAGCTCGGCTCCGGCACCCAGACCCTGACCAGCGCCATCATGGGCAAGGTGGGACTCGACCCCAACTCCGGGCACTTCATCCCGGTAGGCGCGGGTGACACGTTCATCGCCGCCATCCAGCACAGCAAGATCGCGGTCGGCATGACGACCGAGCCGACGATCTCGCGCCTGGTCAAGACAGGAGCGGCCAAGGTGCTGGTCGACCTGCGCACGCCCACGACGACCCGCGCCGCACTGGGCGGGGACTACCCGTTCATCTGCCTGTTCATGAAGACGGACTACGTCAACAGCCACAAGGACGTCGTGCAGCGGCTGGTGAACGCCTACGTGAAGACGCTCAAGTGGATGGCTGCGCACACCGCGACGGAGATCGCCGACATGATGCCGACCGACTACTACGCCGGCGACAAGGCCGCGTACATCACGGCGCTGGAGGGGCAGAAGGCCTCCTTCACACCGGACGGCCTGATGCCCGCCACCGGCGCTCAGACGGTCTACAGCATCGAGCAGAAGTACGTTCCGATCATGAAGGGCAAGACAGCGGACGTCAGCAAGAGCTACACCAACGAGTTCGCCAGCAAGGCCACCGGCTGACCGCCGGCCCCGACCCGGGGGTGGCGGCGCCGACGACGGCGCCGTCACCCCCGTACCCATCATCGATTTGGGTAACTGCCGGTCGCGGGGCAGATTGTGGGACGTCAGCCGGTGCCCTCGGTCCCGGCGGGCGGCGAGAGACATGAGCTCCGTACGAAGGGAAGTCCGGTGGCCAGACGCAGGCTCTCGACGCAGATCTTGGTCAGCCACCTGGCCATCCTGGTCATCGCGGTCGGGGCCGGCTTCGCGCTGTACGTCCACGCCGGGCGGCACGCCTATGACGTCGAGTACAAGCGGCGGGCCCTCGCGATCGCCCAGGCGACGGCGGCCATGCCCGAGGTCCAGGCCGGTCTGTCGAACGGGGACCCCACCGCGGTGCTGCCCGGTCTCGGCGAACAGATCCGGCAGGGCACCGGCGCCGCCTACGTGGTGATCATCGACCGGTCCGGTGTCCGGCACTCCCACCCCGACCCCCGGCAGATCGGGAAGCGGGTCGAGGAGCCGGTCGTCGCGCTGGACGGTCTGCCGCACACCGGGCAGGACCACGGCCGGCTGGGGCCGTCGGCGAACGCGAAGGCGCCGGTGTTCTCGAACGGCGCAGTCGTCGGCGAGATCTCAGCCGGCATCCTGGAGAAGGAGGTCTCGGTCCAGAACGCCCGCCAGCTCAGGGTTCTGCTGCTCTACGCCGGCCTCGCTCTGGCGCTCGGGCTGGGCACCGCGTTCCTGCTGACCCGTCGGCTGAAGCGGCAGACCCTGGGCCTCGAGCTGCACGAGATCGCCGAGCTGCTGCAGGAACGCGAGGCGATGCTGCACGGCATCCGGGAGGGCGTCGTCATCCTCGACACCCAGGACCGGGTGAGCCTGCTCAACGACGAGGCCAGGCGACTGCTCGGGCTGACCGGCGCACCCGTCGGCCGGTCGGTGGCCGACCTGGTGCCCGAGGGCCGGCTGCGCGACCTGCTCACCGGAGACAGCGGCCGGCCGGACGACGAAGTCGTGCTCACCGACGCGCACTGCCTGAAGGTCAACCGGATGCCGGTGCTGTACGCGGGGCGCCCCCTCGGCGCCGTGATCACGCTGCGGGACCGTACCGAGCACGTCGGCCTGCTCCGGGAGCTGGACAGCGTACGGACCCTGACCGACGCGCTGCGGGCCCAGCAGCACGAGCACGCCAACCGGATGCACACGGTCGCCGGACTGCTCGAGCTGGACCGCCCCGCCGACGCCGCGGCCTACCTCGATGAGGTCTCGGGAGCGGCCGCCGGCCTGGCGGAGTCGCTCCGCGACCGGATCGGCAGCCCGACCCTGGTGGCCCTGCTCCTGGGCAAGGTGACCATCGCCAGGGAGCGCGGCGTCCGGCTGCTCATCGAGGCTTCCGACCCGGTGGACGGTGTCGACGGCCGGGTGCTGGTGACCGTGGTCGGCAACCTGATCGACAACGCCATCGACGCCGCCGCCAGCAGCCCGTCCCCCCAGGTCACCGTGGAGCTGGGTACGGACGAGGCCGGCGACGTGGTGATCGAGGTGCACGACAGCGGCTTCGGTGTCGGCTCAGTCGATCCGGAGATCGTCTTCGCCGATGGCTACACCACCAAGTCGGCGCGGGACGGCCAGCACCGCGGGTTGGGCCTGGCCCTGGTGCACCGGCTGGTCACCCGCTCCGGCGGCACCATCACCGTACGGAACCAGGACGGCGCTCTGTTCCGGGTCAAGCTGCCACGGGAGGCCCCGGCAGTCCCGGTCGGTGGGCCGTGATCAGCACCCTCATCATCGACGACGACTACCGGGTGGCCGAGATCCACGCGGCGTTCGTGGCCCGGGTCCAGGGCTTCGCCGTGACCGGCATCGCGCACACGGTCGCCGAAGCAGACGCCGCGATGACCGGGACACCGGCCGATCTCCTGCTGCTCGACCTCTATCTGCCGGACGGCCACGGCTTCGACCTGCTGCGGCGGCTGCAGGAGACGGCTGGGGAACGACCGGACGTCATCGTGATCACCGCCTCGAAGGACGTCGAGAGCGTACGGACCGCGATGCAGCTGGGCGCCGTGCACTACCTGGTCAAGCCGTTCGGCTTCGACCAGCTCTCCGACCGGCTCACGGCCTACCGGCAGCTGCGCGACAGCCTGGACAGCATGGGCGAGGCGTCACAGGACGAGGTCGACGCGCTGTACAGCCTGCTGCACCCGGTGCCTGCCGACTCCGTCAAGTCGAACACCGGCGCACCGACGATGAGCATGGTTCTTCGGCTGGTCAAGGACAGTGGCGAGGACGTCACCGCCGCCGACGTCGCGGCACGGCTCGGCATCAGCCGGGCTACGGCACAGCGCTACCTGTCCCAGCTGGTCAGCCGCGGCCAGGTCGAGCTGGCGCTGCGCTACGGCGCCGCCGGCCGGCCGGCGCACCGCTACCGGGTGAGCCGTTGACGGAGGAGTTGCGGCGGTGGTGGCCGATCCTGGGCCTCACCGTGGTGGTCGCGGCGGCCATGCAGTGGGCCGGACTGCCTTCCCCTGCGCTTTTCGGTGCCCTCGTCACCGGCATCGTCGTGGCCTGCGTCCGGGCCGAGCCGCCGCTGCCGTCCGCGGGTGCGATCAAACTCAGCCAGTCAGTGATCGGCGTGACCGTCGGATGCTACGTCCAGCTGCCGATCCTGGTCGAGGTGCTGCACAACGCCGCCCCGATCCTCGCCATCACCGCGGCGACGCTGGCACTGAGCATCGTCGCCGGCATCGCACTGAGCCGCTGGCAGCGGGTCGACCGGACCACCGCCGTGTTCGGGCTGATCGCCGGCGGGGCCTCCGGACTCACCGCGATCAGCCGTGACCTCGGCGCAGACGACCGACTGGTCGCCCTGATGCAGTACGCGAGGGTGCTGCTGATCCTGGTCACGATGCCCGCGGTCGTCGCCGTGGCCTTCGCTGCGCCGAGCACCAACACCGCCGTGGGCGGCAGCGGCAGCCACGTACTCAGCGGTCTCGTGCTCACGGTCCTGTGCGTGCCGGTGGGCAGGGCGCTCGCCCGGCTGCTGCACCTGCCGGTGGGCTCGCTCCTCGGTCCGCTCATCGTCGCGGCGACCGTGGTGATCCTCTCCACACGCCACGGCGGTTCGGCGCTCTCGGTGCCGGTGCTGGTGCAGGACGGCGCCTACGCAGCGATCGGGCTGCAGGCCGGGCTGCGCTGCAGCCCCGCCAGCCTGCGGGCAGCCGGCAGGGTTCTGCTCGCCTCGGTCACGCTGACCTGCCTGGTCATCATCAGCTGTGCCGGCCTCGGGCTGGCGATGGCCGCCTGGATCCATGTCAGCGCCCTGGACGGATATCTCGCGACGACCCCCGGCGGCCTCTACGCCGTTCTGGCCACGGCCAACCAGACCGGGTCCAACACCACGCTGGTCCTGGCCGTACAAGTGCTGCGGCTGCTCGTGATGCTGGTCTGCGCGCCGCTGATCGCCTCCCGCCTCGGCCGGCAGGCCGCGACGTCACCCGAACCGTAGGGTCCGCAGCATGCAGGATGCGTACGGGAAGTGACGCTTGGGGCGCGTCAGCAGGGCGTCGAATGCGGTCGCGGAGGTTGCCGTAGCCGCGCTGATGGCACCGGTCGGCATCAGCGCGGTGGCGGTCACCCCTTGAGCATCTGCGCGCCGTCATGGGTGCGGACACGGCCGGCTTCTACCTCCACGAACGGGGTGGCTCGTCGCTTGCGGTGGACCTGTCGCCTGATGACGTATGGCGTCGCGTTCCCTTCGTCGAGGCGCCTACCGCACTGGCGGCACGGCTACATCCCGGCATCCGCCATCTGCTGCGGCCAGGCACGCTGCACCCGTTCTCGATTAGCGACACCGTGCTGGGCCTGTTCGCCGACGGGTTGACCTCGACCGGCGCCGCGTACCGGCTGGGCGCCGCTCCGCGGACCATCGACAAGCACGCCGAACGGATCTACCGCAAGCTCGGTGTCCATGACCGGGCGACCGCCGTGATGGCGGCGAACCGGCTCGGGCTGCGGTCGGCCGCGACGGGTTGACAGCGCCTCGGAATCGCAGCGCGCGGACAACAGGTCTCGGCTCTCGGTGGGGCGAGGGACCCGGCCTCTGCTGGCGCCGGGTCCCTCGTCCGTCAGCGTGCTACCTGCGGATCAGGGCTGTCCGGCGCGGACGCCGTCCTCGATGCGCTTGCCCAGCTCCTTG
>JAWWOM010000456.1:0-2810 GCA_033851655.1 Frankiales bacterium | reverse complement strand
CGCGGTGAGCCCGGCCGCGATGCCTGCCCTGCCCGATCTGCGCCTGGCCTTCGGTCCGGTCACGCTGTCCGAGGACGGCGATGGCAGCCAGCTCGGCGGCGAGGGCGGCGGAACGCTCGGCGGGGAGAACGGCGAGCTGGGCGGCCCGGCCGGGTGGCCGAAGCTGTCCTCAGGGGTCAGGTCGTCGCTCATCGCTTGCTCTCCTTCAAGGGCTTGTGCCGGTTACTGTCGCCCCGGCATCTGAAAGGAACCTGAACCCGGGCGAAATGATGCCTCAGCGGTGCGCAGGGTCTCCCGTACGCGATGCCCAGCCGGGACTGGTCCACTCGCCGCCCTCCAGGTCGACGACGAGTCCCTCGATCCCGTCCAGCCGGGTGATCCAGTCGCGGCAGCGCGGTCCCATCGCCAGGGCAGCGGTCGCGTAGGCGTCGACCCAGGTGAGGTCCTCGCCGACGAGGGACACCGAGGCCAGCCGGTCGGCCGGTCGACCGGTGTACGGGTCCAGGACGTGGGTCCCACGCTCGGCGATGCCGGAGGTGGCCACGGCGAAGTCCTCGCCGGAGACCACGGCCACCAGCTCACCGGGACGCAGCGGGTGGGCGATGCCGATCTGCCAGGGCGTGCCCGGACCGGCCGAGCCGACGCAGCGCACGTCCCCGCCACCGTTGACCGCGTGGGCACCGGAGCCGGCAGCGGCGAGCATCGCGGCGGCCCGCTCGACGCTCCAGCCCTTGACCATGCCGGACGGGTCCAGGCTTCCGCCGGGCATCGCGCTGAACCAGCCGCCACTCCGGCGGCCGGCCTCGGCACACAGGTCGAGGATCTCCGCGACCTCCTGCGGGCACTCCCGGAGTGTGATCTCGCCACGGCCGAGCCGGCTGATCCGGCTCTCCGGGCGGTAGGTGCTGAACACCTCGTCCACCCAGTGCCACCAGCGGACGACCTCGTCGACGGCGCCCTCCGCGAGCGCCGGATCGCGCAGGTCGAGGCTGAACACGGTCCCCATCACGTGTTCGACGTGTCGCCCCGGCGCAGCCATCTGCCCAGTGTCCCGGGCGCCGGCCTCAGAGTGGGTCAGGGCGTGGTGCTGGGGGACGGCGCGCCGGCGCCAGCGCCACCGCCGCCACCGCCACCGATCGCCGGGCGCAGCGCGGCACAGGCCTTGACCGCGGCGGCGGTCTTCGGGTCAGCAGTGTTCAGGGCACCGAGGCCACCAAGGCCGCCGCGACCGCCAGGAGCGCCCGAGGCGCCCGCCGCCGGTGCGCCGGACGGCGTCGCGGCCACGGTCGGCAGGGTCACCCCGTGGTCGGTCAGGCAGCTGCGGTACGCGGTCAGCTGTGAGGCGATGGCCGAGCTGTTCGCCCCGCCGCCGAAGCCGCCGGTCGGACGGACCGAGGCGCAGGCCTTGACGGCGGCTGCGGTCTTCGGGTCAGCGGTGTTCAGGCCACCCAGGCCGCCGCCCGGGACCCGGCCGGCGCCGGGGGCACCACTGGGCCGTGCCCCGGTGCCACCGCCGGGCCGACCGCTCGGCAGGGTCACCCCGTTCTTGCTCAGGCAGGCCGTGTAGGCAGCGAACCCGTTGGCGGCCGTACCGCCGGAACCGCCGGCCGCAGCAGCGGCACTCGTCGGCGCGGCACTGCTCGCAGCGCCGGCGGTCGTGCCGCCGCCGCCGCAACCGGCCACGGTCGCGGCGGCCAGTGCAACAGCGGGCAGGACGAGCGCCGCGCGGGAACGGCGGGAAAGCGATGTGGCGTACGACGGCACGATGCCTCGGGTCTGTTGGAGGGTCGGTGGCCGAGATGCCGACCGCGACATTGGGGGGAATGCCGCGGCCGGGCACCTCGTGGCAACCAGTGTCGGGCGATCCCGCTGGGATCCGACTGTGGCGACCCTTGGGAGTTGCTGTGAAAGCCGGCTCCCTAGGGTGGGCCCATGTCGGAGACGCTGCGGGTCGCCGTTGTCGGGACAGGGCCCTGGTGGGGGCGCGAGCACGCGCGGGTCTACAGCGAGCGCGCCGACACCGAGCTGGTGGCGGTCGTGGGCCGGACGGCTGACCGGACCGATGCCCGGGCCGCAGAGTTCCGCGCCCGGCCGTACACCTCGGTCGCCGCCATGCTCGAGGCCGAGCAGCCCGACCTGGTCTCGTTGTGCCTGCCGAACGAGGAGCACTTCGACACCACGCTCGAGGTCATCCGGGCCGGCGTGCCGTTGCTGGTGGAGAAGCCGCTGGTCTTCGAGCAGTGGCAGGCGGAGTACCTGCTGGTCGAGGCGGCGAAGCGGGACCTGTTCTTCGCGATCAACTTCAACCACCGGTACGCGGTGCCGGCGCAGATGGCGGCGAGGGCGATCGCTGCCGGCGAGCTCGGCGACCTCGTGCTCGCGACCTGGCGGTTCGGCGGCGAGCCGGGCACGAGCGAGCACCCGTGGGCCAACCTGATCGAGACCCAGTGTCACGGCTTCGACCTGCTCGAGCACCTCTGCGGGCCGATCACGTCGGTGGCCGCGCAGGCGACCGACGCGACCGGTCGCGGCTGGTCGACGCTGTCCGTGGCACTGGCCTTCGGCAACGGCGCCGTCGGGAGCCTGGTCGGCAGCTACGACTCGTCCTACGCCTACCCCCGCACCCAGGCGCTGGAGATCAACGGCACCGAGGGGCGGGTCCTCGTCGACGACACGGTGAAGAGATTCACCCAGTCCCGTACGGGGGACCCGACCTCGCGGGTCTGGGAGGCCGGCTACTTCGACGACCGGGGCCGGGACTTCTCCGCGATGTTCGAGGCCCACCTGGACGCGCTGGTGCCGGCGCTGCT
>JAWWOM010000401.1:0-3620 GCA_033851655.1 Frankiales bacterium | reverse complement strand
GCTGGCATTGATGACGATGCTGACCACGGTTTCCCGGGCCGAGTTCGTCACCGTACGAGATCGACTTCAGGTCAGCGACTCGGTGCTGTCCAAACATGTATCGGCGCTGGCAGCCGTCGGCTATGTCAAGAGCCACAAGGGCACCCACGCCGGTCGCCGGACGACCTGGCTTTCTCTGACCAGCAAGGGTCGCAGCGCCCTGAGCTCGCACGTCTCAGCGCTCCGAGCCCTCATCGCGGACGTGCAGTAGGGCGTGTCGGCGCCCGCGCGCCGGCAGCTTTGGGCGTACGAGGGGCGGAAGTGCCTGAGTTGGCTCGCTGTCGTCGCTCAGGACGCGATGATGTCGAGATGGTCCAGCTTGTCGATGCTCGAGCAGCTGCCGTTGGGACGATGAGACGACCGTCGGAGACGGTGACGACAACGGTGCTCCGATCCAGAGATCGTCGGCGCTCGGCGTGCCGCTGACCGCGAGGACACCTTCGGCGTCGACCCGATAGACGCTCCCGGTGGCCGAGGGGTCACCGCTGGCGATGTGCACGGTGTTGGGCAATACAAGCCAAGCTCCGCGGCACCCGCCACAGCCCGTCCCCGACCTGACCAGCCACGGCGAACGAGCCGGCAACACCCGCATGAGAAGAGGCTGCCGGTGTTCCGCTCACCGATCCCCCACCGGCGCGCCGTACGGCCGCCCTCTGCCGGTTGTACCCGACGATCCGTTGTCAGCCGATCGACAGCACCACTCAGCGGACCTCGACGATGAGCAGGACGTTGGCCTCCGGGTCACGAAGCCAAAACATCGGCGGCACTGGGCCGCCCATCCGACTCACCTCATGGTCCACGTCAACGCCAGCGGCCTTGAGCTGCGCATGCAGGGCGTCGATGTCGTCGGTCTGCAGGCTGATCCCGGTCTGACGACCACCGGTCTGGCCGTCCGGGCCGGGAGGCGCGATCGCGATCACTGTCTCCGCACCTGCGGGGGCGACCTCGACCCAGCGGTACTGGTCACCGAACGGAACGTCTGTGCGCTTCTCCAGCCCGAGCGGGCCTGTGTAGAACTCGATCGCCCGATCCACGTCCGCCACCGGCACGACAACGTTGACTACCTTGCTGATCCGCGTGCTGTTCGTCATCACACACTCCTTTGCTGTCCACCACATTGTCATCCCTACAGACGTCGCCGCGCGGCGGAACTCATCGTGACGAAACTCCAAGGGATAAGCAGGAGGCAGGACGAACATCCTTCCAGCGAGGACGCATACTCACAGGCAAGGAGTCAACTCAACCCTGGGCAGAGCCTCCCGCATGGCAGCACCCTCCAGCTGGCTGCCCGGCCCGCCGAGTGCTGTGCCAGTTGAGGTTCCTCAGCCGGCGGCACTGGCCTGCCCCGCAACGTCATCCGGACGACGGGTCGAGGGGGACGCTCAGGGTCCTGCTGCCGCCCGTGATCACCAACGACGTGTCACCCCGCGTCGCCGCCAACGGCACCCGAGCGAGGATCGCGTACGACTGGGTCCCGGGCTCCTGCAGCCCGGGCGACTTCACAGACACGACGTCCCCGGGGTGCACCACGGCGAAGACGATCTTGTACGGGGCCGGCTTGCCACCCTTGAGCAGCGGCCGCCCCAAGGCGCTGAGCTCACGCAGACCGCCGTTCTGCCGGACGAAGCGGTCGTCGAGGACGGTGAACGGCGCGTCGGGCATGGCTCGGACCAGCAGCGCCATCCGCAAGTTGCCTTCGAGGATCACGCCCTCCATACCGTCGATGGCGCCGGCGTAGACGATCCGCGTGTCGGAGTGCGGTCCTTTGATCGCGTCCCAGGCGACCTCAGCGTCGAGGGGAGTGATCGTGTTGACCAGGTCTCCGCGTTGGGGCCAGTGGATGAACGGCACGTCGCCGTTCGCGTTCGGGTCGAACGGCGACGGTGGCGCGAGGCCGGGAGGCGCCGTCCGCCCGGGCGGCCGTGTGAAGGGCTGACCTCCGGTGACGCCGAGGCTCTCGCCGCCTCCTCGAATCACCACGCTTCCGGCGGGCGGATCCTGGAGCGTGACCGTTCCGGTGTCGAAACTGCCGTCGGAGCTGACGGCTACCTCGTTCACGCCCGCCCTCTGCAAGGCCTCCCGCGCCTGGTCCGGCGTCATCCCCACGACGGAAGGGATTGTGACCACCTCACCGGGCGGCAGCGGGAGGGGTGACGGCAGGACCGCGAACGGAACCGACGCGGCCCCGGGCGAGGTCCCGCGGACATGGATGGTCAGCGTCGCCAGCGGTGCGCCCGAGCCCGAGCAGACGAGACCCTTGCAGTCGACGAAGAACTGGACCAGGCCGGTCTGGTTCTGCGGCGAGCTCTGGGCATCGATCCCGGCACTGCCGTCATGGAACGACAGGGGTTCGTTGACCAGATTCTGAAACGTCCCGGTGCGCTGCACGTAGGACAGCCGGTCGACGCACGGGCCCGCAGCCTTGAGCCTGAGCCCTCCACCGCCGCCGATTGTGACGACGAGCCCTGCCGGGGCGAGGGCCGTCACCGGCGGGTGCAGGTCAGCGGACCACTGGTAGACGGCGACCGCCAGGCCCTTGCACGGCCCACTGGTGACGAGCGGGGCGACGCCCGACATGTTCACGACAGGCGTCGAGGGCGAAGGCACCACGGAGGGCGAAACCGTTGAGGTGCGGGCCGCCGACGCGGCCGGTCCAGGCGGCGGCGGCAGCTGCGACCCGTGCGGCCACAGGTCAGCTCCCGCCACGATCCCCGCCACGACCGCGACTGAAGCCATCGCCGAACTGCCGCGCAGCAGCGCCGTGCGCCTCGCTTGCCGGGCGCGCAGCTGGTCCACCAGCGATGCTCGAGCGCGCACGCCGTCGAGACGCTCGCCGAGGCGTCCGTGCAGCTCCTCGCGGAACTCCTCCTCGGTGAGCATCACAGTCTCCCTTGCTCGTCAGGAACGGCTGCGAGCAACGTCCGCACGCGCTCGAGACCCTTGCTGGTATTGGACTTCACGGTTCCCGGCGCGCAATCGAGGATCGCCGCGGTGTCCTCGATGGACAGGTCCTCCCAGAACCGCAAGACCAACGTCGCTCGCTGCCGGGGCGCCAGCTGCCGCAGTGCGGACACCAGCTCGTCTCGGGCGAGCAGCGCCGTCACCTCGTCGACCGCGACGGCGTGCAGCTCGGGCTCCAGCGAGGTCTCCGCGACGCGACGAACACGCCGACGGTGCCGGTCGTGGGTGAGGTTGACCAGCACCCGCCGCGCGTACGCGTCCGGATTGGCGGCAGCGGACCGCCAGTGCCGGTGCGTACGCCACAGTGCCTCCTGCACAAGGTCTTCCGCCTGGTGCAGGTCGCCGACCAGCAGGACGGCCGTCCGCAGCAACGCCGAGGACCGACCCCGTACGAAGTCCTCGAACGCCGGATCGACCGTTGTCACGACAGTGAAAACGTACGCCAACTCGGTGAGGTTGCCTCCTCAGGCCGATGGGCTTGTTCGAATCCCTGGCAGGTGTCCGCACGTGAAGCCAAGCGACCATCTCCACCCGAATCGCCGCCCGCGCCCGACCCGTCGCAGCAGCCGACCAGCGACTGCTACGCCCGCGGCTCACGGGGCCGGTGCCGGGCTCGCAGC
>JAWWOM010000398.1:0-6228 GCA_033851655.1 Frankiales bacterium | reverse complement strand
ACTCGAACATCCGCAACGGCAGCTCGCGGTAGGACCGGCCGCGCGCCTTGTAGATGAGGATGTGCATCGGGCAGTTCATCGGCTTGAGGTAGTAGTCCTGGCCGGGCTTGCGCACCTCGCCGTCCGGGCCCAGCTCGGCGTCGAGGTGCATCGGCGGGAACATGCCGTCCGCGTACCAGTCCAGGTGGCCGGAGATCTCGTACAGCCTGGCCTTGGTGATGTGCGGGGTGTTGACGAACTCGTAGCCCGCGGCGACGTGCTTGGCGCGGGAGTAGTCCTCCATCACCTTGCGGATGACGCCGCCCTTGGGGTGGAAGACCGCCAGGCCGGAGCCCAGCTCGTCCGGGAAGCTGAACAGGTCGAGCTCGACGCCGAGCTTGCGGTGGTCGCGCTTCTCGGCCTCGGCCAGCATCGCGAGGTGGTTCTTCAGCGCGTCGCGGGACTCCCACGCCGTGCCGTAGATGCGCTGGAGCTGCGGGTTCTTCTCACTGCCGCGCCAATAGGCAGCGGCGCTGCGCATCAAGGTGAAAGCAGGGATGGCCCGGGTGGTCGGCAGGTGCGGGCCGCGACACAGGTCGGTCCAGACCCGGTGCCCGTCATCCGCCGCCAGGTTGTCGTACATCGTCAGTGCCGCACCACCGCCGACCTCGACGGAAGCCTCATCACCCGCCCCGCCCTTGAGACCGATCAGCTCGAGCTTGTACGGCTGGCCGGCCAGCTCGGCGCGCGCGTCCTCGTCGGTGATGGAGCGACGGGAGAACCGCTGCCGGGCCTTGACGATCTCCTGCATCCGCTTCTCGATCGCCTTGAGGTCCTCGGGGGTGAACGGGGTCTGCACGCCGAAGTCGTAGTAGAAGCCGTTCTCGACCGGCGGCCCGATGCCGAGCAGCGTGCCCGGGAAGAGGTCCTGCACCGCCTGCGCCATCACGTGCGCGGTCGAGTGGCGCAGGATCGCGCGGCCGTCGGGGCTGTCGATGGGGACCGGCTCGGCGACATCGCCGTCCTCGAAGGCGTAGGCCAGGTCCTTGAGCTCGCCGCCCACCCTGGCCGCGATCACCGTGGGCGGGTTGGTCTCCGGCCACAGGTCGGCGGCGGTCGTACCGGTCGGAACGGTCCGCTCGTCGGGCTCAGCGCCGTCGACGATGATGCGGAGCTCGGACACCGGGAGCCTCCAGGGGCGCGGGAGCAGTTGCGGGCAGGTCGCTCCGATGCTAGCGACTCCGGTGTCCGCCCGGTCGTCCTAGTAGCCGCGTGCAGCCAGCTCGCAGGCGTTGTCGATGACCTTGTGCGCGTCGCGCAGCGCGTTCTGCGTGGCGACCGAGGGCGACGCCTGGGTGGAGGCGGCAGCGAACTGGCTGAGCGAGCTGCGCAGCAGGTCCCACTGGGGGCTCTGCTTGGTCGCCTGCGCCGCCCAGCTCAGGGCGAGGGACAGCTTGGCGGTACGGGCGGCGTCGGTCAGCCCGCCGCCGTTGGCGCTGGAGAAGGTGTGACAGGCAGTGAGCGCCTTGGCCTGGCCGTGGTCGGTGCCGCAGCCGGCGACCCCGAGCAGTCCGGCCGGGACGATCAGTGCGATCGCGACCGTCTTGCGGGCTGACACGGCTGCGCACCTTCCTCTCGCGGGGGTGACGGAGAACCGTCCGGTGGGCGTAGCTGGGATTGAACCAGCGACTTCTGCCGTGTGAAGGCAGCGCTCTCCCACTGAGCTATACGCCCGGACGCCCGTACCGCCCGGTGGTGCAGGGTGTACGTGCGGGAGGAACTCTACACAATCGGCCCTGGCGCTGCGGTGGCGGGTTCGCCACGATGATTCTGTTCAACGGCCAGGTCGCCCCGAAGCGACATCCCTCCGATATCCGTCCGAAACCAGGGGGTCATCGACTCGCCACGGGGAACCGACAAACCTCGGCACTTGCAGTACCGCACCGAGGGGTCCATCGTGGTCACCGAAGCACACATCACCATCGCGCTGCGTCACCTACTCCGCGTGACGGGCCCCGATTCGTCGGCGGCTCCGAGTGTGGATCCGCACCGAAGAGGGCAACCAAGCAACAGGGCGGCGGCAGTCGCGGCATCATGAGCAGGAGCACCACCAGCTCGGCGCAACTTTCGGACCGTACGGAGAGGCCGCAGTGGACATGAGCGCCCGTCCCATCACCGTCTCGGCAGATCTCGATCTGCGGCTGGTCGTGCCCGGCAGCGCGTCGCTGCCCGTGCGCGCCGAGGTCCGTTACGAGCCGAGTGATCCCTATGCGGTGCACATGGCCTTCCACACCGGCACCGGCGAGGTCGTCGAGTGGACCTTCGCCCGCCAGCTGCTCACCGATGGCGTCACCCGGCCGACCGGCGAGGGCGACGTCCAGGTCTGGCCGTCGCAGGGCACCGGCGCCGAGACCGCCTACTCCGGCCAGCAGATCGTCTGCCTGGCCCTGTCCTCACCGTCCGGCCGAGCCCTGTTCGAGATCCCGCTCAGCTCGATGATCGAGTTCCTCACCAAGACCTACACCGTGGTGCCCACCGGCGGCGAGAGCGACTACGTCGACGTCGACGCCGAGCTGGCCCTGCTGCTCTGGTCCGGCCCCGACCGCTGACCGTTCCGTGGGAGTCGCCTCAGGCGTGCGCCCGCACGCCGGGGACGTCGTGGGTCCGGAAGCTCCGCCGGTACGACGCCGGCGACGTGCCGACGATCCGGCCGAAGTGGTGCCGCAGCATCGCCGTCGTCGAGAAGCCGCACCGGTCCGCCACCGTGTCGACCGGCTCGTCCCCGGACTCGAGCATCCGGCGCGCGAGGAGCACCCGCTGATGGGTCAGCCACAGGTGCGGCGTGGTCCCGGTCTCGTCGCGGAACCGGCGGGCGAAGGTGCGGGGACTCATCGAGCAGCGGGTCGCCAGGGACTCGATGGTGTGCTCCTGCGCCAGCAGGTCGAGCAGCTCCTCGAGCAGTGGCGCGAGCGTGTCCGCCGGGCGGCTGCGGATCGGCACGTCCACGTACTGCGCCTGACCCCCGTCCCGATGCGGTGGCATGACCATCCGCCGCGCCGCCCGGCGCGCCTTCTCCTCGCCGTGGTCGGCCCGGATCAGGTGCAGGCACAGGTCGAGCCCGGCCGCCGTACCCGCTGAGGTCAGCACCGGCCCGTCGCACACGAACAGGACGTTGGGGTCGACCCTGGCGAGCGGGTGCAGGGCCGCCAGCTCGGCCGCGTAGCGCCAGTGCGTCGTGCAGTCCCTGCCGTCGAGCAGACCGGCAGCACCGAGCGCGAAGGCACCGGAGCACAGGCTCATCACCTGAGCCCCGCGGCGCACGGTGTCCCGCAACAGCCCGAGCACCGCCTGGCTGCCACCGGTCCCGGCGCCGCCGTCCGCCGGCCGGTGGTAGGCGGGAACGATGACCAGGTCGGCGTCGGCGGCATGGTCGAGCCGGTACGGAGTCGCGATCGTCCAGCCGGCCGCGGTGGTCACCTGCTCGGTCTCCGAGACCAGCGAGCAGTCGTAGTTCGGGATCCCCTCGTCGCTGCGGTCGATGCCGAAGCCCTCCCACGCGATGCCCAGCTCGAAGGGCTGGACCCCCGGAACGGCGACGACGGCGACCTTGTGGATGGGCATGCCAGCCAGGATGCACCACACTTGGCCGGATATCAACGGACGTCGACTTAAAGTCGCTTGTGGCACCATGTCGTGCAGCGAAGACTTGCTGCCATGGCAACCCTCGCGCTGGTCCTGCTCATCGTCGGCCTCGGCACTGCGGCACTGCTCGGTCGCACCGCCGACTCACGCGACCAGGAGTACGGCCTCGGCCGGCTGGTCGGGCGTCCCCCAGGCCGTCGCGCGCTGACCGTGCCGGTGCTCGGTCGTCGCCCCGCTCACGGGTCGAGGCGGTCGGCTGACATCGTCGCGAAGGCGTCCGCCGCCGCCTTGGAAAGCGGCCCCGGCGCGACCGGCAGCGGGTTGCCGTCGACCGCCCGGATCGGCTGCACGTCGCGGGTCGAGGAGGCCAGGAACGCCTCGTCGGCGTCGGCCAGCGCGGCGAGGGACAGCGTCTCCTCCTCGGCGTCGGTCCACTCCAGCAACAGCTCGCGGGTGATGCCGGCCAGGCAGCCCGAGGTCAGCGGCGGCGTGTAGAGCCGGCCGCCGATGCCGACGAAGACGTTGCTGCCGGTCCCCTCGCAGAGCTGACCGAGGGTGTTCGCGAAGATCGCCTCCGAGCCGCCCTGACGGTGCGCGAAGGCCAGCGCCACGACGTTGTCCGCGTACGACGTGGTCTTGGCGCCCGCGGTCGGCGCGTTCTCGTTGCGGGCCCAGGGCACCACCACGACGTCGGCCGTCGCCGGCCACGGCTTCCCGGCAGAGGCCGTGATGAGCACGGTGGGCGCGCCGTGAGCGCGTTCGGAGCCGTACGGGGCGGAGCCGCCGGTCACGGTGATCCGCAACCGGGCCGGCCCGCCGGCCAGCCCAGCCGCCTCGGCCGCCAACAGCTCGCCGACCGCCAGGCGCAGCTGGTCCGCCGTGGGCAGCGCCAGGCCGAGCACCTCCGCGGAACGGGCCAGCCGGTCGAGGTGCCGGGTCAGGGCGAAGGGAACCCCCTCGCGCACCGCCATCGTCTCGAACACGCCGTCGCCGACGGTCAGCCCATGGTCGGTGACCGACACCGATGCGTGCTTCTCCTCGAGCAGCTGACCGTCCAACCAGACCTTCATGCGCCCGACCCTACCGACGCCAGCCCGACCAGCCGCTCTGCCTTGAGCTGTGTCTCCGCCCACTCGCGCTGTGGGTCGGAGCGCCAGGTGATGCCGGCGCCGGTGCCGAAGCGCAGCTCGCCGTCCTCGGCCCAGAAGGTACGGATGCCAACCGCCAGGTCCCCCTCACGCCGGTCGGCGTCCACCCAGCCGATCGCGCCGCAGTACGGGCCCCTCGGGGTCGGCTCGAGCTCGGCGATGATCTCCAGGGCAGTGGACTTGGGCGCCCCGCTGATCGAGCCGGCCGGCAGCGTGACCGCCAGCAGGTCGGCCCAGCCGATGCCCGGTGACAGCCGCCCCTCGACGGTCGAGACGAGGTGCACCAGGCCCGGGTGCTCCTCGACGGCACACAGCTCCGGGACCCGTACCGTGCCGGGGTCGGTCACCCGTGACAGGTCGTTGCGGACCAGGTCGACGATCATCACGTTCTCGGCGACGTCCTTGTCCGTGAGGTCCGCCGCCGTACGGCCGGTGCCCTTGATCGGCCGGCTGCGCACCACGTCCCCGGTGCGGCACAGGAACGTCTCCGGGCTGGCGGTGGCGACCTCGATGCCGGGCAGCCTCAGCATCCCGGAGTACGGGGCCGGGTTGCCGACCGCGAGAATGCCTGCCAGCGCGGCAATGTCGCTGCCGGAAGGCAGCGCCGCGGACATCACCCGGCACAGGTTGGCCTGGTAGACGTCGCCCGCCGCGATCCTGGCCCGGATCGTCTCGACGCCGTTGACGTAGCCGGCCTGGTCCATGCTGCTGCTCCAGGCCGCGGCGTCGGGGCCGGCCCACGGTGTACGGGACAGCGCGGGCCACGCGGGGGCGTCGACCACCTCCGCGAACCGGGCGCAGGTGATCTCGCCTTCGAAGGTCGCCAGCACCGCCCAGAAGCCGCTGCCGTCCAGGGCCGCCGGGTCGGAGGTCAGGTCGACCACGGTGTGCGCCAGCCGGCCGCCCATGACCAGGAGCTCGTCGGGCGGCCGGGTCACGGTGCCGGGTCCCGTACGACCAGCCGCGCTGCACCGGCGGCGGCGGCCAGCCGGTCGGCGGCGGCGGGCCGGCAGGGGTCCGCCGCCCGCGGGTCGGTCCGGTCGTCGAGGCTCACCGGGCAATGCTCCCAGGTCCCTTCGAGGTCGTCCCGCAAAGCCGTTTGGGTTTGAGGTTTTCGACGGCGGTCGGGTACAGTCGGGACTCGCTCGACGGCACCTGAGAACGTTCTGGGGCTACGGGCACTCTTTGCGGACGTGGCTCAGTTGGTAGAGCATCACCTTGCCAAGGTGAGGGTCGCGGGTTCGAATCCCGTCGTCCGCTCGGATCGCGCCCCGCAAGGGACGCAAGCTTCGGGGCCTACTCGGTCCCACGGCGGGATGGCCGAGTGGCTTAGGCAAGGGCCTGCAAAGCCCTGTACGCGGGTTCGATTCCCGCTCCCGCCTCGGGCGTTTAGCTCAGCGGGAGAGCGCTTCCCTGACACGGAAGAGGTCACAGGTTCAATCCCTGTAACGCCCACCAG
>JAWWOM010000390.1:0-2963 GCA_033851655.1 Frankiales bacterium | reverse complement strand
CCGGTACCGAAGTCGTCCAGCGCGATCCGGATGCCCAGGGTCTTCAGGTCCGCGAGCACGGTCATCGCCCGGTCGATGTCCTCGATCAGGATGTACTCGGTCATCTCCAGGACCACGGCCGACGGGTTGGTCGAATGGCGGGCGAGGACCCGCGCGACGGTGGCGACGAAGTCCGCCGTCATCAGCTGGAGGGCTGACACGTTCACGGCGAGGTCCAGCGGCTCACCGCTGTGGTTCAGCGGCCAGCCGGCATGGTCCTGGCAGGCCCTGTCGAGCACCCACTCACCAAGTGAGTTGATCAGCCCGCTCTGCTCGGCGACGCTGACCGCCAGCGAGGGTGCGACC
Source organism: Frankiales bacterium (assembly GCA_033851655.1). Taxonomy (GTDB): domain Bacteria; phylum Actinomycetota; class Actinomycetes; order JAWWOL01; family JAWWOL01; genus JAWWOL01. Next base: position 2,618 of record JAWWOM010000390.1, on the reverse strand, counting down.
GGCCCGCGGGCCGGGGCCGGCCAGCGCAGCAGCGCCTCCACACCGGTGACGAGTCCGGCGGCGCTGGTGACGACAGGTTGGTACGCGACTTCGAGCTCGCCGCCGTCGAGGGCGCACCGCAGCTCGACCTCCAGCCGTCGGCGCTTCTGCGTCTCGGTGGCCTCACGCAGGTCGATCACCTGATGGGCGGCACCACCCTTGCGCTTCGCCTGGTACATCGCGGTGTCCGCCACGACCACCAGCTGGTCGGAGATGCCCTCGCCCCGACCGGCGAAGGCCATCCCGATGCTGGCGGTCACCTTGATCTCGGTGCCGCCGAGCTGGAAGGGCGTCGAGAACGCCTCGTTCACCCTGTTCGCGAGCAGCTCGGCGTCCGCCTCGTTGTGCAGGTCTTCACAGAGGAAGACGAACTCGTCGCCGGCGTAGCGGCACAAGGTGTCTCCTGGCCGTACCAGGGCTGTGAGCCGGTGCGCCACGGCCAGCAGCAGCTCGTCGCCGACCTGGTGGCCGTGTGTGTCGTTGACCCGTTTGAACCGGTCCACGTCGGCGAACAGGATGGCCGCCATGCTGTGGGTCCGGCGCGCCCTTTGAGCCGCGTGCTCAATCCGCTGGCTCAGCAGCAACCGGTTCGGCAGCCCGGTCAGCGGGTCGTGCAGGGCGCTCTGCCGGAACTGGTCAGAGGTGGTCCTGGCATCTTCCCGTGCCTTCGCGTTCAGCAGATAGGCGACAGTCACGTCGGCCAATGTCTGCGCCGCCGCGATGTCGTCGGGACTCAGCGGTCCCGGGGTGTTCCGGTAGAGGTCAAGCGCGCCGAGGCTGCCATTGTCGTGGAGCAGCGGAAAGGCGAAGACCGCCGCCAGTCCGGCTGCAGCCGCGCTGGGACCGAACCGGCTGAAACGCCCGTCCCGCGCCAGGTCCGCCACCAGCACCGGCTGGCTCGTGCTGAAAGCCGCGAGGCAAGGACCTTCACCGAACTCGGTCTGCAGCCGCTCGAACCGCAGCGCATTGGCGTCAGAGGCGGCGATGTACCGGGGCGCCTGCCCCTCCGCGATCAACGTGACGCCGGCTGCGGTGATGGGCAGGCACTCGAGCATCCGCTCCACGAGGTGATCGAGAATGCGCTGGATCGGGAAGTCGGTCGCCAGTGTTCGGGCGAACTCGCGCAAGACCTCGGACAACTTTTTGTCGTACACGGTGCCCCCGAGCGAATACGGCCAGCGAGCCCCCGCGCACGGTCCGGACGGGAAGGCAACAGCGTTGCTCTGCGCCGACCGTACCCCGGCGTCGCGCCGGCACACCCGAAAGCGGACGATTCGGCTTTTTCGGTATTCTTGCACCGCTCCCTAGCGGCGGCGGACAGTTTCCGAGAAGGTCCCGCGCCGCCCCCTGCTGTGGTTCACTGGGCTCATTCAGCGTGCCTGGCCGGTCCGGACCATGCGCTTCCTCGCCGCTCGTGCTCTTTGGCATGACGCATCGGGGGACCATGAACGACGACCGCAGGCTCGAAGGGGTGCTGTCATGACGACAGCCCCCGAGGCCCGGCCTGCCGAGCTCGGCAGTCTTGCTGCGGACCTGGCGCAGGAGCAGTCCGTACCCGACCAGCCCCTGGACCACCTCGGCCGGCTCGCCCTGCGCGTCCTCAAGGTGCCGTACGCCATGGTGGCCGTCGGCCAGGGCGACCGCTGGTTCCTCAGCACGGCCGCCGGGCATGCTCAGCCGGTACTCGGCCCATTCGAGGAGCAGGCCGGCGAGCAGCTGCGCCGGCAGCTGGGTGAGTGCGGATCGATGACGGTCATCAGGGACGTCGCGGTGGATCCGCGGACCCGCGACAACCTGTGGCTGCGAGCCCTCGGCGTACGGGCCCTGGCCGCCTTCCCGTTCGAAGGGCCGGACGGCAGGGTGCTCGGCGCCTTCTGTATCGCCGACACGAAACGGCGGAGCTGGGACAACGAGGAGCTCGAGCTCCTGGGCGCCGTCGCGGAGACAGCCGCAAGCAAGGTGACCCTCCGCAGTGCTGTGCGGCTGGCCGACCGGACCTCCGAGCTGCTCCAGCACAGCCTGCTCACGGACCTGCCCGACGTCGGGCACGTACAGCTGGCCGCCCGCTATCTGCCTGCGCAGGAGACTGCGCAGGTCGGGGGGGACTGGTACGACGCGTTCGTACTGCCTGACGGACTCACCGCCCTGGTGGTCGGCGACGTCGCCGGCCACGATCTGTCCGCCGCTACCAAGATGGGCCAGCTGCGCAACCTGCTGCGGGGCATCGCCTACCACGCGAACCCCCCGCCGCACGAGGTCCTCTCCGGCTTGGACCGGGTGGCCTACTCACTCGGTGTCGCCGAGCTGGCGACCGCGATCTACGGCCGGCTCGAGGCTCGGGGGGACGGCTCGTGGCGACTGCGCTGGGCCAATGCCGGACACCCGCCGCCCTTGCTGTGCACCGCCGACGGGCAGGCGCGCTATCTCGACACACCGTCGGGTGTGCTGCTCGCCTTCGGTGACGCCGAGCACACCGATGGCGTCGTGGACCTGCCCCCGCTGTCGACCCTGCTGCTCTACACGGACGGCCTGGTCGAGTCGCGGGACCTCGACATCGACCGGGGATTCGACCGGCTCCG
>JAWWOM010000385.1:0-3275 GCA_033851655.1 Frankiales bacterium | reverse complement strand
GGCAGCGTCCATCGGTCTCTCCCTTCGCTCCTGGCTGAGTCGGACCCGCGCACCATAGCGGCAACCGCCAGGGCCACGCGAGCGGTTTTCGCTAGCGGGTGCCCGGCTCCGGTTCGACGTTGTCCGGGATGCTGACCGGGCCGGCCTCCGCCGGGCGGGGCTGGTCCTGGCGGTGCAGCCGTACGGCGACCAGCGCCACGTCGTCGTCCAGCCGGTCCGGCAACATGCGGGCCAGCAGCTGGTCGCACAGCTCGTCGAGACCGAGCTCTGCCAGCTCCTCCAGCATGTCGCGGAGCCTGGCCAGGCCCTCGTCGAGTGACTGACCGCGACGTTCGACCAGTCCGTCGGTGTAGAGCAGGACCGTGGCGCCGCGGTCGACGCTGATCTCCGACTCGATCCGTCGGCTGTGCGGGTCGATGCCCAGCAACAGGTCGGCCTCGAGGCCGGAGAGCACGACGACCGTGCCGTCCGGGTTGATCACCATGGGCGGCGGGTGACCGGCGTTGGACCAGCGCAGCCGGGTGATGCCGCGTTCGCGCTCGTCCGCTGACTGCTCGACCCGGGCCACCACCGCGGACGCCGTCGTGTCGACCCGAAGCGTCTCGATGACCTGGTCGACACCGCAGAGAACTTCGGCAGGTCCGTCGCCGGTCCGCGCCGCTATCCCACGCAACAGCGCGCGGATGTGGCCCATCGCCGCGGCGGCGGCGGTGTCGTGGCCGATCACGTCGCCGATGACCAGGACGGTGGCGCCGTCGGGCTGGAGGAACGAGTCGTACCAGTCACCGCCGACCTGGGCGGCCTCGGCCGCGGACTCGTACCGTACGACGACCTGCATGTGGTCCGGCTCCGGCGGCGCGGTCAGCAGCGACCGCTGCAGACCGTCGGCAAGCTCCCGCTGCTGGGCGAACAGCCTGGCGTTGTCCAGTGCCAGCCCCGCTCTCGATGCCACCTCGCCGGCCACGGCGAGCTCGTCCTCGCGGAATGCACCCCGGCGAGCGCCATTGCCGATCGTGAGCAGGCCCACCGTCCGGCCGCGCCCCCGCAGCGGCAGCACCGCGAGCGCTTCGGTGTCCAGGGCCGCGTACGCCGCTCTGGCCTCGGCGGTGCGCAGGTGACCCGTGATCACCGGTCCGGCGCCGTGAGCGACGACCGTCGGCTGGCCGGTCCGCAACGCCTGGCGGAGCGGGCTTTCGTCACTCAGCGCACCGAGGCGCACGGCGGCGTAGTTGCTCAACGCGTCGCGACTCTCCGGATCGGCGTGCCAGCAGCCGACGTCCTTGAGCCCATGCCCGGGCGCCGGCGAGTCCTCGACCAGCGTGACGATGCACCAGTCTGCCAGCGCCGGCACCACCAGCGGGGCGAGCCGCCCGACCGCCTCGGCAGCATCGAGGGTCCCGGTCAGCTCTGCGGTGACGTCCGAGAGCAGGGCCAGTCGGCGCGCGGCCTCCTGGGCGCGGGCGAGGACAGAACGCCGTTCGGTGATGTCGAGGAAGTAGACGGCCAGGCCGCCGTCGGTCGGCCACGCCCTGATCTCGTACCAGCCGTTCAGCGGCTCGGGGTAGTAGGTCTCGAACGAGACCGGCTGGCCGGTGGCGATCGCCTGCCGATAGTTGAACTCGGTCTGCTCGCCGAGCGCCGCCGGGAACATCTCCCAATGGTTGGCCCCGATCAGCTCCTCTCGGGAGCGCCCCAGCACCCGTACCGCTTCGCCGTTCAGATAGGTGATCCGCCACTGCTCGTCGAAGCACACGAAGGCCGTCGGCATCGTCTCGAGCACCTGGAGGACCGTCGGGCTGATGTCCGCATACTGGCCGATCGTCGACAACAAGGGCGGCCGGAGGCCGGCGACCGGCACCGCACCTTCGAGCTCCGCGCTTGCTTCCGGAGACATGCGTTCCTCTCATCGCCGCCAGCGACCGGCTGTGAGGCCGGCCGCCCCAGTGTTCACCATCCGCCCGACGTTGGCCTCACTCTCGTCACGCTGCACGGTTGGTCACGGAACACTACCCAGGAGGAGACCCCGGCGGGGCTCCGCCGCCGATCAGGCGGGGACCTCGTCGGGGCGCGGCACCGAGCCGAGTCCCGCGACCTCGACCCTGGCCACGCGGAGCCAGGCGACGAAGCCGTAGACGACGAACGCACCGTAGACCCCGTACAGGACGGCAGAGGGGTAGAAGTGGAAGTGCAGCAGCTCGGGTACGCCGACCGCGTCCACCGCGATCCAGCACAGCCAGAAGTCGACGTAGCCCCTGGCCATCGCGTAGGTCGCGGACGCCGAGCCGACGAAGATCCAGGAGTCGGCCAGGTAGTACCACCACGGAGCCGGCCAGCCGGCCCCGATCGCCGCGAACAGGCCCCAGCAGGCCAGCAGGGCCAGCGCGGCGCCGGCCAGGAGCCGGGACCGCTCCGCCCGGGTCGCCCAGCGTGGCACCACGGCCTGCGCCGCCGTCGCGTTGGTCGCGGTCTTGTTCCGCCGCCAGCGCCACCAGCCGTAGCCGCTGACGGCGATGAACAGCACCTGGCGCCCGGCCTGCCCGTACAGCGGGTGACTGCCGACGTTGGAGCCCAGGGCCGTCCCGATGAACACGGTGAACAGGGCCACATTGCCGATGATGCCGACCGGCCAGGCCCAGATCTGCCGGCGCAGGCCGCCGAAGGCCGAGGCCAGACCGACGAGGTTGCCGCCGATCTCGCGCCAGGTGATCTGATGACCGCTCAGGGTCAGATGCTGGTCGTAGAGCTGCTGAAATGTCGACATGACGACCCTTTCGCGCGACCCCTTCGTCAGGTCCCGACGTGCGACGCTACCCGGTTTGATCATGCGCGCCCCCGGCGGCCATCCGCCACCCCGCGCTGCACATGTGCCGCGGATGTGACTCGGATGTGGGTCGCGTGGCAGTGCGTTTGGAAGGGCTCCCTCGGAGCATCCAAACTGGAGCGAGCTGCGTCCCCCAGCGGTCATGCCCTGTCGACCGGCGCCGGCCGTGCCACGCTCGTCTCACTGAACGGAGCCGGAACCATGCGCGACGTCCTGCTCGTGCTCGCGGTGTTCGCCGCCTGCGTGGTCGAGTCGGTGGAGGCATTGACCATCGTCCTGGCCGTCGGCGTCACCCGCGGCTGGAAGGCGACCATGCGCGGCGTCGCTGCCGGGCTCGTCACCCTGGCCGTGATCGTCGCAGCGCTCGGACCAGCGCTGACCGTGATCCCGATCAACGCCTTGCGCCTGATCGTCGGCGGCCTGCTGCTCGTCTTCGGGCTGGGCTGGCTGCGTA
>JAWWOM010000379.1:0-4640 GCA_033851655.1 Frankiales bacterium | reverse complement strand
GGGCGAGAACGCGGTGACCGTTGGTGAGCTCGACGCGGAACATCGCGTTCGGCAGCGGCTCCACCACGGTGCCCTCGATCTCGATGGCGCCTTCCTTCTTTGCCATGTCCTCCGCGTTTCGCTCGCTTGTGTTCGGCACGATCGTCTAGGGTTTCGTCTCGACCCCGAGGCCGCCGCCGCGTCGCAACACGACTGGCGCAGGCATGCGCCAGCGCCGCTAGGCAGGGCCGACGGGTAAGTCTACGGAATGTCCGGTCGAACTCCAACCCCTGGCCCCGGCTGGGCCGCCCCGCTCCACGGCCGACTGAGCGGCCGGTCAGGGTCCGGGCGGGCGGTCACCGGGCTTGCCCGACTCCCCCGGCAGCCCAGGCGGCCGGTGTGGCGGCGGCAGGGCCGGCCGGGAGGAGCGCCGGGCACCACCCAGCTCCTGCGCCAGCAGCACGCCGCCCCAGGGCACCGTCACCCAGACCGGCCACACGCCGGCCGGGCCGCCGCCGCTGAGCAGCGTTGCCAGCCAGATCGCCCAGCAGATCACCGATACGGAGGACCAGGCGGACCAGGCGGCCCAGGTCCCCCATCCGCCGTGACCGTCGTCGCGCACCGATCCGTACGGAACGCGGCTCAGGTACTGGTGGTCGGCCGTCACCGGCACCGGGAGGTCACCGTAGGGATTGGCCGCCGGCAGGTCCTCGATGAGCGCCTCGAGGTCGCCGTAGGTCTGGGCCGCGTAGCAGCGCTCGAGCCGTTCGCCGAACTCGTCCATCGTCAGCCGGCCGGTGGCGCAGTGCTCGCGGAGCTGTTCAGCCACGTGGTCGCGGTCGGCATCGGAGGCCCGCAGCTTGGGGTCCCGGTGCAGCGACGTCATGGCGGTGCTTCCTTCCTGGGCGAGGTGCTGCCCCGTCCTGGCCCGGCCTACCCGACGGCGGTGAGTGCCGCCAGCTTGCTCTTGCCCCCGTCGAGGGCCGTCAGCACCAGCGGGCCCTCGTCGGTGACGGTGAACGTGTGCTCGAAGTGTGCGCTCGGCAGCCCGTCCTTGGTGACCACGGTCCACCCGTCGTCGAGCAGCTTGGTCTGCCGCCGGCCCAGGTTGAGCATCGGCTCGACCGCCAGGGCCAGCCCCTTGACGATGCTGGGGCCGCGACCCGGCCGGCCGAAGTTGGGAACGGCCGGCTCCTGGTGCATCTCGGTGCCGATGCCGTGCCCCGTGTACTCCTCGACGATGCCGTAGCCGAACGGCCGGGCGTACTCCTCGATCGCCGAGCTGATGTCGCTGACCCGGCCGCCGATCGCCGCGGCGGCCAGCCCACGCCACATCGACTCCTCGGTGACCTCGATCAGGCGTCGCAGCTCGGGGGAGATCTCGCCCACCGGCACGGTGATGGCGGAGTCGCCGTGCCAGCCGTCCAGGATCGCCCCGCAGTCCAGGGAGACGATGTCGCCCTCGCGGAGCACCTGGTCCATCGACGGGATGCCGTGGACGATCTCCTCGTTGACCGAGGCGCAGATGGTGGCCGGGTAGCCGTGGTAGCCCTTGAACGACGGCACCGCACCCTCGGAACGGATGTTCGCAGCGGCGATGGCGTCCAGCTCCCCGGTGCTGATGCCGGGCGCGACGGCCAGGGCCAACAGGGCGAGCGTCCGGCCGACGACGAGGCCGGCCTCCCGCATCTTGGCGATCTCGGCGTCGGTCTTGATCTGGATCACGGTGCCTCTTCGCGGCTAGGAAGGTCGCGGCTGAGATGTCGCGGCTGGAAATGCCTCAGTGCGGGAGGTACGGGCGCAGGGCCCGGGTCGCCCGATCAGTCACGTCGTCGACCGGTCCGGTCGCGTCGATCCCGACGAGCATCCTGCGTTCAGCGTAGAAGGACACCAGGGGTGCTGTCTGCTCGGCGTAGACCTCGAGCCGGTGCCGGATCGTCTCCTCGCGGTCGTCGTCGCGCTGGAACAGCTCGCCGCCGCACAGGTCACAGACGTCCGGCGCCGCAGGCGGGTCGAAGTCGATGTGCCAGATGTGGTTGCAGCTGCGACAGGTCCGCCGGCCGGAGAGTCTTCGTACGACCTCGTCGTCGTCGACGACCAGCTCGAGGACCACGTCGACCGAGGCGCCCAGGTCCACCAGCATCGCGTCGAAGACCTCGGCCTGGAGCACGTTGCGCGGGAAGCCGTCGAGCAGGAAGCCCTTGGCTGCGTCCTCCTTGGCCAGCCGGTCCTTGACCATCCCGATGGTGATCTCGTCCGGCACCAGGTCGCCGGCGTCCATGTACTTGCGCGCCTCGACCCCCAGCGGGGTGCCCTGGCTGACGTTGGCCCGGAAGATGTCGCCGGTCGAGATCGTGGGCACGCCGACGGTTGCCGCCACGTACTGCGCCTGGGTCCCCTTGCCGGCGCCAGGGGGTCCGAGTAGCACCAGCCTCACTAGCGGAGGAAGCCCTCGTAGTTGCGCAGCATCAGCTGGCTCTCGATCTGCTTGGCCGTGTCGAGACCGACGCCGACCAGGATGAGCACCGCGGTGCCACCGAACGGGAACTGCTTGGTGGCGTTGACCAGCCCGATGAAGATGTACGGGATCACCGCGATCGCGGCCAGGTAGAGCGCGCCCGGCAGGGTGATCCGGTCGAGGATGTAGCCGAGGTACTCGGCCGTGGGGCGGCCCGGCCGGATGCCCGGCACGAAGCCGCCGTACTTCTTCATGTTGTCGGCGATCTCGTCGGTGTTGAACGTGATGGCGACGTAGAAGTAGGTGAAGCCGAGGATCAGCAGGGCGTAGCAGATCAGGTAGACCCGGTCGTCGCTGGCCTGGGAGTTGAGGTGCCGCGTGACGAAGGTGCTGAACGAGGCGTTGTGCCACACGTTGGTCAGCAGCTGGGGCACGTAGAGCAGCGAGGACGCGAAGATGACCGGGATCACACCGGCCTGGTTGACCTTGAGCGGCAGGTAGGTCGAGGTGCCGCCGTACATCCGGCGGCCGATCATCCGCTTGGCGTACTGCACCGGGATCCGGCGCTGGGCCTGCTCGACGAAGACCACGAGGGTGACCACCGCCAGCCCGATCGCCATCACGACGACGAACTTCCAGGTGCCGTTGCTGGACTGCAGGATGTCGTGGCCCTGGCTGGGGAACCGGGCGGCGATCGAGGTGAAGATCAGGATCGACATGCCGTTGCCGATGCCGCGATCGGTGATCAGCTCGCCGAGCCACATGATCACCGCGGTGCCGGCGGTCATGACCAGCACCAGGGTGCCGATCCGGAAGACGCTGGTGTCCGGGATGATCTTGGCGGTGCAGCTCGGGAACAGGTTGCCGGAGCGGGCCAGCGCGATGATCGTCGAGGACTGGAGGACGGCGAGCGCGATGGTGAGGTAGCGGGTGTACTGGGTCAGCTTGGCCTGACCCGCCTGCCCCTCTTCCTTGAGCGTCTCGAGCCGGGGGATCACGACCACGAGCAGCTGGATGATGATGCTGCTGGTGATGTACGGCATGATGCCGAGCGCGAACACGGAGAGCTGGAGCAGTGCCCCGCCACTGAACAGGTTGACCAGGCCGTAGACGCCGCTGTTGCCGACGCCGGACAGGCAGGTGTGCACGTTCTTGTAGCTGACCCCCGGCGAGGGCACCGAGGTGCCGAGCCGGTAGAGCGCGATGATCGCGCCCGTGAAGAGCAGCTTCTTGCGCAGGTCCGGCGTGCGGAATGCCCGGACGAAGGCGGTCAGCACGTGTCCTCCAGCGCGGTTCGCGTGCGGCCGTCGGCAACCCACCGGAGGGTGGGCGGACGCAGCGCAGTCAATGGGTCGGGACGAAGGCATGAGTCGAGGGCGAGATATCCACCTCGACGTTAGGACTCTAACAGTCTGCGGGGCCAGTGAGGCTGCCACAAGGAGTTGACCAACCGGTGACGGACGGCACCGTCACGGCGGGAACGTCGTGCTGACACCGTACGGGGCCCAGCGGTGGTAAGCGAACGACTCGGGGTGGCGGCGAGGCCACCCCGAGTCGTCCGGTTGTACGTGCGCCTGCAACTGCCTAGAGCTCGATGACCGAGCCGCCGGCAGCGGTGATCTTGTCCCGGGCGGTGCCGCTGAACTTGTGCGCGGTGATCTGGACGGCGACCGAGATGTCGCCGGTGCCGAGCACCTTGACCAGGCTGTTCTTGCGGACGGCACCCGCGGCGACCAGCTCGTCGACGCCGATGGCGCCGCCCTGCGGGAACAGCTCGGCCACCTTGTCGAGGTTGACGACCTGGTACTCCGTACGGAACGGGTTGGTGAAGCCCTTGAGCTTGGGGATCCGCATGTGCAGCGGCATCTGCCCACCCTCGAAGGCGGTCGGCACCTGGTAGCGGGCCTTGGTGCCCTTGGTGCCACGACCGGCGGTCTTGCCGCGCCTGCCACCCTCACCGCGGCCGACACGGACCTTGGGGGCGTGCGACCCGGGGGCCGGACGCAGGTGATGAACCTTGAGTGTCATGGTTAGTCGACCTCCTCGACGACGACGAGGTGGCGAACCGTGTGAACCATGCCGCGGATCTCCGGGCGGTCCTCCTTGACGACGACGTCGGACAGCCGCTTGAGGCCGAGCGAGCGCAGCGTCTCACGCTGGTTCTGCTTGCCACCGATACCGGACCTGATCTGCGTGACCTTGA
>JAWWOM010000376.1:0-4388 GCA_033851655.1 Frankiales bacterium | reverse complement strand
CTCACGACCACGGTGCTGATGTTCCTGGCATTCGGCTCGCTCGTACTGCCGATCAAGGCCGCGTTGATGAGTGCGCTCACGCTCGGTTCCACCATGGGCATCCTGACGTGGATGTTCGTCGACGGGCACGGCTCCGGCCTGATGAACTACACACCGCAACCGCTGATGGCACCGATGATCGGGTTGATCATCGCGGTGATCTGGGGTCTGTCGACCGACTACGAGGTGTTCCTGGTCTCTCGAATGGTGGAGGCCCGGGCACGCGGAATGTCCACTGCCGAGGCGATCCGCATCGGCACGGCCACCACGGGACGCCTGATCACCGGTGCTGCCCTGGTCCTGGCCGTCGTCGCGGGCGCGTTCGTGTTCTCCGACCTGGTGATGATGAAGTATCTGGCCTTCGGTCTGTTGTTGGCACTGCTACTGGACGCCACCGTCGTCCGAATGTTTCTCGTCCCGGCGATCATGAAGATGCTCGGCGACGACTGCTGGTGGGCGCCGCAGTGGATGAAGCGCATCCAGGAGCGACTCGGCCTCGGCGAGGTGGAGCTGCCCGACGAGCGCAAACGCCCGAGCTTCCGGGAACCGGAGGAAGCCCTGGTCGGGGCCGGCGCCCCGGTGCGTCCCCGGCCTCCGCACGATCCCGGGCATCCGGATGCCGGACCTCCCCGGCCCGGCGGACCGACCGGTCCCGGTCGCCCGCCCGCTCCCCCGCGGACCCTTCCACCGTCGACGGCCGGAACCACCCGGATCCCCACCTCGCCGACCGCGCAGGCCGGGGAGGCCCCGACCACCCGTTTCTCGGCGCCCAAGGAGGCGGCCCCCAGCGCTCCGGCCAACGCCGGGTCCAATGCGGGGGCGCCCACGTCCCGCACGCCGCGGGTCGACCCGAACCGGCCGGTGACACCGGCCGCACCGCCGAGCACCAGGGCTTCTCGCCGGGCCGAGTCGCTGCGCGGATCGACGCCCAACCGCGAGATCGAGTCGTGGCTCGGTGAATTGCGCGGCGGGAACGGCGGATCGGCCCAGCCGTCGGCGGACCCGACGCGGGCGATGCCCGAGCACCGGCCCCCGCAACGGCAAAGCCCGCCGCAGCAGCCGGGCAACGAGCCGACGACGGCGATCCCGACCCAGCGTCCGCGGGACCCCGAGGCCACCGAGAAGATCGCCACCCCCCGTGAGGCCGACGAGGAACCGAAGCGCCGCGGCGGCGGCGTCAGTGCTGCGGATCTGCTGCGCCGCGAGGGCCGGCTCTAACCGTCCGGCGGAAGGTCGTCGGGTTCGGCGTTGATCGCCGGACCCACTTCGGCCTCGAGGATGGCCTCCTCGACCTTCGGATCGTCGGCCAGCAGCACACGCACCGCGCTGTTCACGAACGCCACCGTCGGCACGGCCAGCAGGGCTCCGACGATGCCGGCCAGTACGGCACCAGCGGCGATCGCCAGCACGACCGCGAGCGGGTGCACCGAGACCGCGCGACCCATCACCAACGGTTGCAGGACGTGGCCCTCGAGCTGCTGCACGGCGATGATCAGGCCGAGAGTGATCAGCGCGAAGATCCAGCCCTTCGCGATCAGCGCCACGATCACCGCGAGGAACCCGGCGATCACGGCACCGACCAGCGGGATGAAGGCGCCGAGGAACACCAACGACGCCAGCGGCAGCGCCAGCGGGATGCCCATGATCGCCAGCCCGGTACCGATGCCGATGGCGTCGACGAGGGCCACCAGGAACGTCGCCCGGACGTAGCCGATCAGGGAGTGGAATCCGGCCCGCCCTGCGTCACGGACCCGGTCGCGGACGGTCATCGGGAAGATCTTGGTGACGTAGGCGAAGATGTTGCGGCCGCCGTGGAGCAGGAAGATCAGGGTGAAGAACACCAGCAGCGCGCCGGTGACGATCTCGGTGATGGTGCCCGCGGTCGACAGCGCGCCGCTGGTCAACTTCGCCTGGTTGTTCTTCAGCGCATCGATGGCCGCCTCGGTGGCGCTGTTGATCTGATCGCTGCTGAAGTGCGAGAACAACCCGGTCGTCATCCACTCCCTGGCGGTGGTGATGCTTCGGGCGACCTGGTCGACCAGGGCGGGCGCGCCCTCGATGAACTGGCTGACGACGAACGTCAGAATGCCGCCGACCACCACGAAACCGCTGAGCAGCACCGCGAACACGGCGACCCCCCTCGGCAGCCCACGCCGGTCGAGCAGGTCCACGACCGGCAGCAGCATCGCCGTCAACATGATCGCGAGCAAGACCGGAACCACGATCACCTCGACGTGCTTGACCACCCACAGCAACGCGATCAATGTGGCGAGGAGGATCAGCAGTCGCCAGGACCAGGCAGCGGCCTTGCGGACGATGGGATGCACGGCGGCGTCTGCGGTCGAATCGAGCGAGAAGCCCTCTGACATGCCGGTAGCGTAACGACTCGGCGCGCCCGCTCCCGGCACGCTGATTCGGCGAGGCGCCGCCGTTACCCTGTAGGGCGTGTCGCACGACGCGCCGGAGCGCAGAGGCGGAGCGACCCGGGAGAGCCCAATGATCAGCGACTCCAGCCGCCGAGAAGGCCGCCAGCGCGGCCGATACTGGTGGCTGCGGTGGGCGATCATCGGCGTCGCCGTCGTGGTGCTCGCCGTCGAGGTGTTGCTGGTCTGGGATCAGCTCGCCAAGGCGTGGAAGAGCCTGGTGTCCGCGAACTGGTGGTGGGTGCTGGCCGCGCTCGCTGCCGCGTTGGCGTCGATGCACAGCTTCGCCCAGATCCAGCGCACGCTGCTGAAGTCGGCGGGCGTGCACGTCAAGCAGTGGCGCTCGGAGGCCGCTTACTACTGCGGCAACGCGCTGAGCACCACCATGCCGGGCGGCCCGGTGCTGTCGGCTACCTTCGTCTACCGCCAGCAACGGATCTGGGGTGCCTCTCCCGTGGTCGCGTCCTGGCAGCTGGTGATGTCGGGCGTACTGCAGATCGTGGGCCTGGCCCTGCTCGGTCTCGGCGGTGCATTCCTGCTCGGTGCCAGCAAGAACCCTCTGTCGCTTATCTTTACGCTCGGAGTCTTCGTCGCCCTGCTGCTTCTGGCGCAGGCGGTTGCATCCCGCCCTGAACTCATGGACGGCATCGGCGTCCGCGTCCTTTCATGGGTCAACTCGGTTCGTGGCAAACCCGCTGACACCGGCTTGGACAAGTGGCGTGAGACCCTCCAACAGCTGGAGTCGGTCAGCCTGAGCCGCCGCACCCTCGGAATGGCGTTCAGCTGGTCGATGTTCAACTGGATCGCCGACGTGGCGTGCCTGGCGTTTGCCTGCTATGCCGCAGGCGGCCATCCGTCGCTGGCCGGGCTGACCGTCGCATACGCAGCGGCCCGCGCCGTCGGGTCGATCCCGTTGATGCCAGGCGGACTGCTGATCGTCGAAGCGGTGCTGGTGCCGGGCCTGGTGTCGAGCGGGATGACCCTGGCCTCGGCCATATCCGCGATGCTCATATACCGCCTGGTCAGCTGGATCTTCATCTCCGCGATCGGCTGGGTGGTGTTCTTCTTCGTATTCCGCACCGAGAAGGACCTGGATCCCGACGCAGACCCCGACGCGGCGATCAACGAGACCTCGGGTGCCGAGCCCGCCGAGTTCAGCCCCGACCCCGAGGCGATCTACGCCCCCGATAGCCCAGAGCCCGACCAGGTCCCTCCCGACCCCGAGGCGAGGCACGAGCCCGACCGCGACTCATAGGATCGGCTGATGCCCCCCAGCCTCCGCGGCCTCGTCGCGATCCTCGGCACGATCGGCTTGGTGGCGGCGTGTTCGTCGTCGACCGAGACCCCGTCGCAGTCCGCCGAGGCGTCGCCAACCCCTTCGGCCGCCGTCGAACCGGCTACTGCCACCCCGCTGCTCGCCGAAGTGCTCGCGCCGCCGATTCCGGTGCCCGCCACCGACGGCAAGGTACATCTCGCCTACGAACTACAGCTGACCAACGCGCTCGGGCAGGACCTGACCGTGGCGTCCGTGACTGTCAAGGCCGGGGACAAGACGCTGCTGAGCCTGGCCGGCGACCAACTCGCCTACTGGATGCGGACGCTAGGCGGCACGGAGCCGACGACCAAGGTGGGTCCCGGCCAGAGCGCCTTCGTCTGGCTGGACGTCGTCATCGACGGCGCTACTGACAGCACGCCCGCTGTGCCACAAGAACTTTCGCACACCGTCGTGACCAACCTGACCAAGCCGGTGCCGCCACTGCTCCCCGCGACGATGACGGAGGACGTCGCCCCGGTGACGGTCTCCACCCACGAGCCGCCCGTCATCTCCCCTCCCCTTGACGGACCTCGCTGGGTGGACGCCAACAGCTGCTGCGACATGACGGCACACCGGATGGCGCTGAATCCGTTGAACGGCAAGCTGTGGGC
>JAWWOM010000368.1:0-5177 GCA_033851655.1 Frankiales bacterium | reverse complement strand
CGGGCCACCGAGACGGCGTGGTCGGCGAACCGCTCGTAGTAGCGCCCGCACAGCGTCACGTCGATCGCCGCCTCGACCGAGACCCTGCGCTCGTCGGAGAGCAGCCGGGTGAACAGCTTCTTCTGGTAGTCGTCCATCACGTCGTCGTCACCCTCGAGCTCGAGCGCCAGCGCGACGTCGCGACCGGCGATGACGCTGCCGGCCTTCTCGACGATCTGCTGCGCGACCTGACCCATCTCGAGCACGGTCGAGCGCAGCTCGCGCGGGATGGCGTGGTCGGGGTAGCGCCGGCGGGCGACCTTGGCGACATGCATCGCGTGGTCACCCATCCGCTCCAGGTCGGCGACCATGCGCAGGCTGGTGATCAGCGCCCGCAGGTCGGAGGCGACCGGCTGCTGGCGCGCCAACAGGTCCAGCGCGAGCTGCTCGACCTTGGCGTACAGCGCGTCGACCGTGTCGTCGGCGCTGATGACACCCTCGGCGAGCGCCAGGTCGGCGTCGAGCAGAGCGGTGGTCGCGCGGCCCATCATGCTGCCGACCAGACCGGCCATCTCGACCAGGTGGTCGGTGATGGCGTCGAGGTCCTCGTGGTACGCGTCACGCATGGCGGGTGCTCCCTCAACTGTTGACGCAGGCTTGCCCAGACTGCCTCGCGGCCATGAACGCCCGGCCAAGGATGGGTGAACAACGAGATGAACGTTGTCCGGGATCACCGAACAGGCATCGCCGTGCCTACTCTTGACCTCGTGACAGCCGTGCTCGCAGGGATCACCGGAGTCCTGGTCGGGGCCGTCCTTGTCGTTCTCATAGCCTACTTGCCGCCGAACGGCTGGACGTGGCTGAACCGACACCGGCCCGCACCGGCGTCGCCGCCCACCGAGGTGACCGGTCCGACCGCCAACCTGGCACTGGCGATCCTGGACCAGCTGCCCACCGCGACCATCGTGCTGAACCAGGCGGACGAGATCACGTTCGCCAACGGCGCGGCCGCCTCCACCGGGATGGTCAAGGGCAACCGGCTGACCAACGCCGAGCTGCGCGACCAGGCCCGCAAGACCCGCCGCGACGGCCGCATCCGCGAGGCCGAGCTCGACCTGGCCCGGGGTGAGGTGATCCGCGGCCCGCTGGCCGTACGGGCCCGGATCGTCCCGGTCGGCGGCGGCGACGTCGTGGTCATCGTCGACGACCTGACCGAGAGCCGGCGGATCGAGGCCGTGCGCCGCGACTTCGTCGCGAACATCTCCCACGAGCTCAAGACGCCGGTCGGCGCGATCTCGCTGCTCGCCGAGGCGGTGGCCGAGTCGACCGACGACCCCGAGACGGTGACCCGGTTCGTCGGCCGGATCCAGCACGAGTCGGCCCGGCTGACCCGGCTGGTCCAGGAGCTCATCGACCTGTCCCGGCTGCAGGGCGCCGAGCCGCTGCCAGAGGTCCGTCCGGTCTCGATGCGCATGATCGTCGGCGAGGCGGTCGACCGGGCCAGGCTCGCGGCGCAGACCAAGCAGATCCGGCTGGTCCTGGACGATGCCGACGCCCAGGTGATGGGTGACGAGCCACTGCTGGTCACCGCCATGGGCAACCTGATCGACAACGCGGTTGCGTACAGCCCCGAGAACACCCGCGTCGCGGTCGCCATCCGGTCCATCGAGGACGCCGTCGAGGTCTCGGTCACCGACCAGGGCATCGGGATCGCCGCCGGCGACGTGGACCGGATCTTCGAGCGCTTCTACCGGGTCGACCCGGCGCGCTCCCGGGCCACCGGCGGCACCGGGCTCGGCCTGGCGATCGTCAAGCACATCGTGACCAACCATGGCGGCACGATCTCGGTGTGGAGCACCCCGGGAGCCGGATCCACCTTCACCGTACGGCTGCCGGCGGCACCGGTCGTAGCCGTGCTCACCCCGAGCCTGGAGGCTTCTGCGTGACCCGCATCCTGGTCGTCGAGGACGAGGAGTCGTTCTCCGACGCCCTGTCCTTCCTGCTCCGCCGCGAAGGCTTCGAGGTGTCCATCGCCGGTACCGGCCCGGACGCCCTCACCGAGTTCGACCGGACCGGCGCCGACCTGGTGCTGCTCGACCTGATGCTGCCCGGCCTGTCCGGCACCGAGGTCTGCCGTGCCATCCGGGCCAGGTCCCAGGTCCCCGTGATCATGCTGACCGCCAAGGACGGCGAGGTCGACAAGGTGGTGGGCCTCGAGATCGGCGCCGACGACTACGTCACCAAGCCGTTCTCCTCGCGGGAGCTGGTCGCCCGGATCCGGGCGGTGCTCCGCCGCCGTGGCGACGCCGAGCCGGTAGCCCCCGCCGCGGTCGAGGCGGGTCCCGTACGGATGGATGTGGAGCGGCACGTCGTGACCGTCAACGGCGCCGGGGTCACCTTGCCGCTCAAGGAGTTCGAGCTGCTGGAGTTCCTGCTGCGCAACGCCGGCAGGGTGCTCACCCGCGGCCAGCTCATCGACCGGGTCTGGGGCAGCGACTACGTCGGCGACACCAAGACCCTCGACGTCCACGTCAAGCGGCTGCGCTCCAAGATCGAGCCCGACCCGGCTGCGCCGAAGCACCTGTTGACCGTACGAGGGCTGGGCTATAAGTACGAGGCTTAGCGCGGCTGGACCTCGGCCATGGTCGACCAGCCGGCCGCTCCCGGGATCTCGACGTTGACGATCTCAGGCACGCTCGCCACGACGTCGGGCATCCACGCCACGGCCGCCTTGAAGTGGTCCGACTGGACGTGCGCGGCCGCTGCGTCATCGGCGAACGCCTCCACCAGGACGAAGGTGTTCGGCTCCTCGACGCTGCGAGACCACTCGAAGAACAGGTTGCCCGGCTCGGCCCTGGTGCCTGCCGTGAAGTCGGCGACCAGGTCCAGCCACTCGTCGGCCAGCTCCGACCGGATGGACCACTTCACCACGATGAAAATCACGCGTCACGGTCGCACAGCATGCCGGGTGGGGGCAAGCGGGCTGCCGGTCAGCCGAAGATCGGGTTGATCACCAGGTAGACCAATGAGGCGACCAGGCCGGCCGCCGGGATGGTGAGGATCCAGGCCGCGACGATGGACCGGGCGACCCCCCAGCGGACCGCCGAGAGCCCGTCCGTGGACCCCACGCCCATGACCGTCGACGAGATCACGTGGGTGGTGGAGACCGGCGCCGAGGAGTGCTGGGCGGCGAACATCAACACCGTCGCCGCGGTGACGTCGACGGCGAACCCCCGCGGCGGATCCATCTTGATGATGCGCCGGCCGAGAGTACGGATGATCCGCCAGCCGCCGGAGTAGGTGCCGAGCGCGATCGCTGCGGCCGCCGCCAGCTTGACCCAGAGCGGCACGGCGAACGACTTGTCCGGGTGACCGGCGAGCAGCGCGAGCGCGATCACGCCCATCGTCTTCTGGGCGTCCTGCATGCCGTGGGCGAGCGAGATGAACGCGGCTGCGACCGGCTGCAGCCTGCGGAAGGCATGGTTGACCGGCTTCGGCTTGGCCTTCCGGAACGCCCAGAGGATGACCAGGATGACCAGCGCACCACCCAGGAAGCCGACCAGCGGCGACACGACCATCGGGATGAGGACCTTCTGCACGATGACGTGCCAGTGCACCTTGGTCGACGAAGCCAGGCCGGCGCCGATCAGGCCGCCGATCAGCGAGTGGGTGGAGGAGGACGGCAGCCCGAAGTACCAGGTGATGAGGTTCCACGTGATGGCGCCGAGCAGCGCCGCGGCGAGCACCACGAGCAGGTGATAGCTCCTGCCGGGGTCGATGATGCCGCCGCCGATGGTCTTGGCCACCTTGGGTGCGAACACCGTCGCGCCGACCAGGTTGAACGTGGCCGCGACGCCCAGCGCGACCCGCGGGGACAGCGCCCTGGTCGAGATCGAGCTGGCGATCGCGTTGGCCGAGTCATGGAAGCCGTTGGTGTAGTCGAAGAGCAGCGCGATCAGCACGACAACGACCAGACCGGTCGTGTGCACCGCTCAGGACTCCTTGACCACGATGGTCTCGATCGTGTCCGCCACGTGCTCGAAGGCGTCGGCGGCCTGCTCGAGCTCGTCGACCAGCTCCTTGAGCTTGAGCACGGTCAGGGCGTCGTACTCCCCGGAGAACAGCCGGGCGACCAGCTTGCGGTGGATCTGGTCGGCCTCGTTCTCGAGCCGGTTGGCCTCGATCCAGTACTCCTCGAGGTCCTTGAGCCCGCGCAGCCGCGGCATCGCGTCGGCGGCGATCGCCGCTGCGCGCCGGAGCACGTCGCACTGGGCGCTGACGCCGTCGGGCAGGTCGACGACCCCGTACAGCACGATCAGGTCGGCAGCGGCCTCGACGAAGTCCATGACGTCGTCGAGCCGGCTGGCCAGCCGGTAGATGTCCTCACGGTCGAACGGGGTGACGAACGTCGAGTTGAGCTGCCGGTAGATCCGGTGGGTGACGTCGTCGCCGGCGTGCTCACAGTCCCGGATCTGGGCCCCGATGCCCGCACGTTCCTCGGCCGGGGCTGCCACGAGCTTGGCGATCAGGTCACACCCGACGACCAGGTTGGCGGCCGACTGGGTGAACAGGTCGTAGAAGCTGGTCTCTTGCGGAGTCAGACGAAGGCGCACGGAGAGGACCTCGGCTTGCTGTCGGGACCCGCCGCAGTCCGAGGCCTTGGCCGGGGGTCCGGTGGGGCCTCCGACGCGACGCCGGAAAATGGCACTTGCTGAAGTGTCACCGAAGGTTAGCCTGCCGGTCACCAACCCGTGCTGGCAACCGGTCGGCTGACGGACGAGTCCGTCCGCCCCGTAGGCTCCCAGCCATGAGCGGCGCCGTCGACCCCGACCTCGATCCGGATGTCGGGGTGGACGCCCTGGCCGCCCCGTCATCGGCGATCCTGCTCACCGTCATCGGGGTCGGCGGGGCGGTCGGCACGCTCGCCAGGTACGAGCTCGGGCAGGCCTGGCGCACCAGCGGCTCGTACGGGTTCTCGTGGGCCACGTTCGTCGCCAACCTCAGCGGTGCCTTCCTCCTCGGAGCCCTGATCTCCGTGTGCGGCCGGCGGTGGCCGGGCGCTCACTACATCCGCCCGGCCCTGGGCACCGGGCTCCTCGGCGGCTACACGACCTTCAGCACGTACCTGGTCGAGACCGTGCTCCGCCTCGATCACGGGCACTCGGCCGTCGCGGCGATCTACCTCCTGCTGACGCTGG
>JAWWOM010000339.1:0-2504 GCA_033851655.1 Frankiales bacterium | reverse complement strand
CGGCCTTGAGGAACCGGACGACGTGACCCTTCTTGGTCTCGTAGTCGTGCGGGTCGATCTTGGGCCGGAGCTTCATCTCCTTGATCACGGTGTGCGCCTGGTTGCGGCGCGCCTCGCGATCCTTCTGGGCGGCTTCGTACTTGAACTTGCCGTAGTCCATGAGCTTGCAGACGGGCGGTCGCTCCATGGGGGCGACCTCGACCAGGTCGAGGTCGGCCTCCTGAGCCAGCCTCAGGGCGTCCTCGATACGGACGATGCCGACCTGCTCACCTGCGGGGCCCACGAGGCGGACCTCGGGGACGCGGATGCGGTCGTTGATGCGGTGCTCGGCGCTGATGGGGCCTCCTCGAAACGGAAATAGGACACGCTCGGCAGCCAGGCTGCCGGACCCGGGACCCCTCGTCGCCATGACGCCGACAACAGAAGAGCCCCGCACACAGGCGGGGCTCGTCGACCGGGCGCCACGCTCGCCGACAGGGGCGAGACGGGCACGTGGACCGCGCCGGACGCACGAGGCGTCGGCGTGGTCGCCGGACCTTAACCCGTCGGCCGCGAGGCCGCGCAGGTGGGAGACGAGATCTCCGCTTGCAGATCGGCGAAGACACTCACCGATTGGTCATCATCAAGATAGCACTCCGGGCTTGCGGCGGGCAGGCCGTCGGATCAGGGCCACAACCGCAGACAGCGCAGCGCGACACCCGCGGCCGTTGCCGGGTCGAGCGCGGCCACCGACAGGGAAGTGCGGCCCTCCTCACCCAGCCGGCCCTGCAGGCGCGCGGAGACCGTGGCCAGACCGGCCCCGTCCAGCGGGGTGCGCAGGACCAGCCCGATCTCGAGGTCGGGCTCGACCCGTAGCAACCACGCCTCTGCGACGGCCGGTTCCCGCGCGATCGCCCTGCGCAGCGCTGCGGTAACCGCTGCCGGCGCTGGGACCTGCTCCGCCGGGAACAGGTCGCCGGCCGCGACGGCGCCCAAGGAGATGGACCGGTCACCGCCGACGGGGACGAACCCCTCTGCCAGCGCCGCCATGGCCGCGCCGTCGATGACGAAGTCATGCGTTCCGGGGTCGATCACGAGCCCGGTCCAGGCCTCGTCGATGGCTGCCTGGCAGGCTTCGCGTACGGGAACCTGCACCGGACGCGCCTCGATCCGCCAGCGGCGCATCGCAGCAGCGGAGCTGAACACCGGCAGCACCTGCCGATCGCCGCCGAGGCCGACGGTGAGCAGCGAGAGCTCGGCCTCCTGCTCCGCCCGGAGCCCGGTCACCTCGGCAGCATGCTCGCCGAGGAGCGTCGCCCGTACCGGCACCAGCACCGGGACCACGAGCAGGGCGCCGAAGACTCCCGCCTCCGTCTCCGCCGACGGCGACCGGGACCATGCCCCGAGAGCGTCGCGGAGCCGCTCAGCCACGGGGCTCGTGGGCGGCCTGCCGGGCGCGCAGGTCGGCGAGGGCAGCCTCGGTGTGCCGGCGGTCGGCGGCCTGCAACGCCATGACGGCGAGTGCTGTCCCGTCGGCGACGTCGATCGAGGCCCAGGAGTCGTCGGGGCCGAGCCGGATCGACACGACCTCCGCCCAGGACAGCCGCCGGGTGCCGACCAGGTTGCGCACCACCAGACCCTCGTCCGACGCCGTGATCGACGGCCGGGCGAGCAGCAGCAGGACGGCCGCCACCGGCAGCCCCATCAGGGCGACCGAGATCTTGTCCCCTCCCTTGAACGGCGCCGGCAGCGCTGCGCCCAGGATGGCGGCTCCGACCAGCACGGCCAGCGCCGCGGCCAGCGCCGCCCGCCGGCCGCGTACTGCCCGCCAGGTCCGTACCTCAGGGATCGACCTGGTCACTCGACGATCTTGGTGATGGCCAGCTCGAGGATGTCCCGGGCGCCGGCGGCCTTGAGAGCCGGGATCAGCGTGTTGACGCCACGCTTGGCCACCACCGACTCGACGGCGTGCATGTCGCCGGAGGCCAGCGCCATGATCGTCGGGGATCCCATCGAGGGCAGCACGGCGAGCACGCCCGCGAGCTGGGCGTCGGGCACATTGAGCTTGAGCAGCACCTGGCCGCGGGCCCGGATCGCGCCCTGGAGCAGCAACGCGATGTCGTCCATCGCGGCCCGCTTCTCGGCGTCGGCATAGCTCGCCGCGTTGGTGACCAGCTCGGTACGGGACACCAGCAGCGTCTCGATGATCTTCAAACCGTGCTTGCGCAGGCTGGTGCCGGTCTCGGTGAGGTCGACGATCGCATCGACGATGTCCGGCACCTTGGCCTCGGTCGCGCCGTGCGAGGGGATGATCCGCGCCTTGACGCCGACCTTGTCGAAGAACCGCCTGGTCAGCTCGGGGAACTCGGTGGAGACGCGGATGCCGTCCGGCAGCTCCGCGCCCGACTCGGCGGGGTGCTCCTTGGGCACGGCCAGGATGATCTTGACCGGGTTGCTGGTCGCCTTGGAGTACTCGAGCTCGCCGAGGGAGACGACCTCGGAGTCGGTCTCGGTGATCCAGTCCC
>JAWWOM010000332.1:0-14682 GCA_033851655.1 Frankiales bacterium | reverse complement strand
GCGGCTTCGACGCCTCGGTGACCCTGCGCAACCTCACCACCGGCGCGGGTCCCGTACCGGGGTCGAGCCTCAGCCGGGTAGCCACTCTGGCTGCCCTGCAAGGACATTCCGTCGAGGTCAGGGCCAGCGGGCCGCAGGCCGGCGACGTGGTGCAGACCGTTCTCGCGCTGGCCGACCGTCGCTTCGACGAGGCGCCGGAGCAGGAGACCGGGCCGGAAGTGCCCGCAAGCTCAGCACCCGGGCCGTTGCCGGCATCACCCGGCATCGCCATCGGGCCGGCCCGCCGGCTCACCCGACCGGTGTCGGGGGTCGCGGACGGGGGCCGGCCGCTGCCGGCAGAACAGGAGTGGCAGCGCCTCGAGGTGGCCATCGCCACTGCCCGCCGTGATCTCGAGGCGCTGCGGACGGCGGCCGTACGAGACCTGGGTGCAGCCGAGGCCGGCATCTTCGACGCCCACCTGGAGCTGCTCGGCGACTCCGAGCTGCTCGATGATGCGCGGCGGGCGATCGCGGCCGGATCGCCTGCCGGGCAGGCCTGGCGGCAGGCCATCCGCTCGGTCGAGACGGCGTGGGCAGCGCTGCCGGACAGCTATCTGCGGGGCAGGGCGGCCGATGTCCGCGCGGTCGGCGACGACGTGCTGCTGGCACTCACCGGAGGCTCGGCAGCGACGCTGCTCGAGCCGGGCATCCTCGTCGCGACGGACCTGACGCCGGCACAGGCGGCCGGTCTCGACCTCGCGCTGGTCACCGGTATCGCGCTCGCGCAGGGCAGCGCCAGCTCGCACGCCGCGATCCTCGCTCGCGCCCGCGGCATCCCGGCCGTCGTCGGTGCCGGGCCGGAGCTGCTGCGGACTGCCGAGGGCACGCCGCTGGCCCTGAACGGCACGACCGGCGAGCTGGTCGTCGACCCCGGTCGGGAGGTGCTGGCGCGCTACCGCTCGGCGGCCGACCGGCACGCGGCGGTCCACGCGCGTGACCTCACCGAGGCCGGCGAACCGGCCGTGACGCGCGACGGGGTGCACATCGAGGTGGGCGCCAACATCGGCTCGGCCGCCGACGCCCGGGCAGCTGCCGCCGCGGGAGCCGACAACGCCGGGCTGGTCCGTACCGAGTTCCTCTTCCTCGGCCGTGACCGGCCGCCCACGGTGGCCGAGCAGGAGACGGAGTACGCCGCGATCGCCGGGGCGCTGGGCGGCCGCCGGATCACCTTGCGCACGCTCGACGTCGGTGGCGACAAACCCCTGCCCTACGTGCCGGCGCCGGTGGAGGCCAACCCGTTCCTGGGGCTGCGGGGGATCCGGCTCGCGCTGCAGGAGAAGAACCTGCTGGCGGAGCAGCTGCAGGCGATCTGCCGGGCGGCCCGGCGGACCCCGGTCGACGTGATGTTCCCGATGGTGTCCCAGGTGCAGGAGCTGCTTGACGCCGTCGAGGTGCTGCGCGAGGCGGCCGGCCCGGACGACCTCCCGCCCCGGCTGCGGGTCGGCATCATGGTCGAGGTGCCGGCGACGGCGCTCAACGTCGCGGCCTTCCTGCCGCACCTCGACTTCCTCAGCATCGGCACCAACGACCTCACCCAGTACGCGCTGGCGGCGGAGCGCGGCAACCCCCACGTCGCCGGCATCTACGACGTGCTCGACCCGGGCGTGCTGCGCCTGGTCGGCGAGACCTGCACCGGCGCGGCCGGCAGCGTGCCGGTCGGGGTCTGCGGCGAGTCGGCCGCCGACCCGGTGGCACTGCCGATCCTGCTCGGGCTCGGGGTGCGCCACGTGAGCGTCGCACCGGCAGCCGTACCCCAGGTGAAGGCCCAGGTCAGGACCCTCGACCTGGCCGAGTGTCGCGCGCTGGCGGAGCGGGCACTCGCCGCCGGCGACAGCCTGGGGGTCCGCCGCCTCGTCGCCGGTGCCGATCGCCGGACCTGACCTTGTTGAGGTCGCCCGGGACGGCAGGCAGGTCCTTGGCGCCGCGCGCACATCCGTACGCGACGCCTTGCGCACGGTAAGGCCGGTCAGCAGGCAGCGGGCTCGCGAGGCAGCTCGGGGACGGTCAGCTCAGGTGTCCGGTAGACCCGGCGGCCGCGAACAGCCACGATGGCGGCCACCGCGACCGCGCAGGTGCCCACGGCAAACCCGAGGTGGGTGCTGTGGTGGTCGATGAGCCGGCCGGCGACCGAGGCCCCCACAGCGAAGCCGATGCCGAGCGAGGAGCCGATCAGGCTGAACCCCTCGGTGAGCCGGTCCGAGGGGCAGTACTTCTCGATCAGCAGCGACGACGTGATGATCGCCGGGGCGATGCTGACGCCCATGAAGACGCCCGCCACGGCCATGGTCAGCAGCCCGGGGGCGGAAGCGACGCCGAGCGCGAAGAACGCCAGGCTGCAGACGGTCAGCGTGAACCGGCGCTCCGGCGAGGTCGTCCAGTGCCGGCTGCCGTAGATCAGCCCGCCGACGCAGCTGCCGCCGGAGATCAGGGCCAGCAGCCAGCCGGTGTAGGCACGGCTGCCGTGCTGGGTGGCGAAGGCGACCATCGTGACGTCGGTGGAGCCGAACAGGGTGCCGACCATCGTGTACGTCACGCAGACCATCCGGATCGCCGGGATCCGCAGCGGCGAGGCCCCGTGGCCCGCCGGCCGGCCGGAGGAGGGCTCGGTACGCCGCTGCAGCGCGAAGGCGACCGTACCGAACACGGTGAACCCCAGCGCCGTCAGCAGTCCGGCGGCCGGGTCGACCGACGTGGACAGCACGGTCACCAGCACCGGCCCGAGCACGAAGACCAGCTCGTCGAGCACCGACTCGAGCGCGTACGCGGTGTCCAGCGAACGCCCGGAACCGAGCAGCGCCGACCAGCGGGCGCGTACCTGGGAACCCAGCGGCGGGCAGCAGGCTCCGGTCGGGATCGCCGCGGCGAACAGGGTCCAGCTCGGCGCGCCGTTCTCGGCGAAGAGCAGCAGCGCGATGACGCCCGCCGCGTGGACGACGACCATCGGCAGCAGGATCCGGGCCTGGCCGAGGCGGTCGGTGAGCCGGCCGAGGAAGGGCTGGGCGACGGAGCCGACGGTGACGTAGGTTGCCGAGACCGCGCCGGCCATGCCGTACCGGTGCGTGACGGCGGCGACCAGCAGCAGGATGCCGAGGTTGGTCATCGACAGCCACATCCGGCCGATCCAAGCCGCGCTGGAGAAACCGAGCGCGCCGGGCCTCGAGAGCACGGCGCGGTACTGGGCGAGCACAAGCACTCCTCTGCAGGAACCTTTTGTATGCAACCCATGAACGTTAGCAACCCGGCGACGATCAGCCGATGCGTTTTGCCGTAACCGGGCCGACGAAACTGTTGCGGTACAGAAGGACCCTCAGACGCGGGCGCCGAGGTGCGGCTCGAACGCCTTCATCAGCGCCTGCTGTGACCGGGCGCCGACGACCTGGGCGACCAGCTCGCCGCCGACGAACAGGGCCAGTGTCGGCATGCCCATCACCCCGTAGGCCCGTACCGTCTCCGGGTTGGTGTCGGCATCGAGCGCGACCACCCGCATCCGGCCGGCCTCCTCGGCGGCGATCCGCTCCAGGGTCGGCGCGACCATCGTGCACGGTGGGCACCAGTCGGCGGTGAAGTCGACCAGGACCGGCATCGGGCTGGCGAGGACGTCCGAGCCGAACGTGGCGTCGGTGGTCATGGGCAGGTGGGACATGGTGGCTCCTCGGGATGGGTCAGGGGCGGTTGACGGAGGCGACGAGATCGGGGCCGGGTTCGACCTGCTCGCCGCACTCGCAGACCAGGCGGGCGGTCAGCCGGTGGCCGCAACCGCTGTGGCAGTAGGCGACGTCGGGCACCGATCCGCCCGGGAGATGGCGCTCGCCCCAGTCGGAGAGCGCCGAGAGCACCGGCAGCAGGTCCGTGCCGGCGGGGGAGAGCGTGTACTCCTGTCGCGGCCGGCTGCCGGGATTCTGGTACGGCCGCAGCTGCAGGACGCCGGCCTCGACCAGCAGCTTGAGCCGGTCGGCGAGCACGGCGCGCGGCGCCCCGGTCGCGGCCTGCAGCTCGTCGAAGCGGCGCACGCCGAGCGCCACCTCGCGCACGACCAGCAGCGTCCAGCGCTCACCCACGATGGTCAGGACGTTCGCCAACGTGGTCACAATGCTGAGTCTAGACTGTGCACTCAGGCATCGCCAAGGTCACCGCCGAACCCCCATTGCAGTCGTCCGGATCGACGCCAAGGACCTCAAGGCGTTAGGCGGCTGACGCGCGGGGGCCCGTCAGACGCCTAACGCCGCTGTTCTCGTCGTCAGCCGGTGTTCTGCAGCCCCGCCGCTACGCCGCCGACGGTGAGCAGGAGCAGCCGCTGCTGGGCCGCTGCCTCCGGCCCGTCGAGCCCCTCGCCAGACCGCAGTGCTGCCAGCGCCCGCAGCTGCAGGTGGGACAGTGCGTCCACGTACGGGTTGCGCAGCTCGACGGCCCAGCCGAGCACGCGGTGCCCGGCGAGCAGGGCGTCCCGCTGCAGCACCTGGAGCAGCATCGACACGGAGAGGTCGAACTCGGCCAGGATCGTCTCGGCGAGCTCCGGCCGCTCGGACAGGGCGAGGTAGCGGGCGGCGATGTCCCGGTCTGCCTTGGCCAGCGACATCTCGGCGTTGTCGAGCATCGAGGAGAACAGCGGCCACGCGGCGTAGGCGGCGCGCAGCTCGTCGAGCCCGCCCTCGACGGCGGCGGCCGCGGCCAGTCCGGTGCCGAGGCCGTACCAGCCGGGCAGGTTGCACCGGGTCTGCGCCCAGGCGAACACCCACGGGATCGCCCGCAGCGACGCCAGGTCGTGGCCGGAGGCACTCTTGCGCCGGGCCGGCCGGGACCCGATGTGCAGCAGGCCGAGCTCCTCGAGCGGACTGACCTCGGCGAAGAAGTCGGCAAAACCGGGAGTCCCGACCAGCGAGCGGTACGCGCCCTTGGCGGCTTCGCCGGTGCGCAACGCCAGGTCCCTGAACCGTACGGCGGACTCGGCGGTACGGGCCTCGACCTCGGGCGTCGAGGCGAGCAGCACCGACGTGGTGACCTGCTCGAGGTGGCGTACCGCGATCTCGGGGGTGCCGTACCTCGCCAGGATCACCTCGCCCTGCTCGGTCACCTTGAACCGTCCGGCCACGGAGCCCGGCGCCCCGGACAGGATCGCCCGCCCGGCCGGGCCGCCGCCGCGGCCGAGGGCACCGCCGCGGCCGTGGAACAGGGTGAGCGCGATGCCGTGCCGCTCTGCCCACTCGGCGAGCCGGGCCTGGGCCTCGTACAGGGACAGCGTCGCCGACACCGGGCCGACGTCCTTGGCCGAGTCGGAGTAGCCCAGCATCACCTCGACCCGGTTGCCGTTGGCCGCGAGGTGCGCCTGGGTGGAGGGGAAGGTCAACCACTCCTCGAGCACGGGTACGGAGTTCTCCAGGTCCTCCTGGGTCTCGAACAGCGGGACCACGTCGAGGTCGATGGCACCGTCGCCGAGCGCGATCCTGGCCAGGGCCCGTACGGCCACCAGGTCAGAGGCCCGGGACGTGAAGCTCACCACGTAGCGGTGGCAGGCGCGGACCCCCCACCGGTGCTGCAGCGCAGCGATCGCGCGCATCGTGGAGAGGATCTCACGGGACATGTCGTCCAGGGCGGTGACCGGGTCGCCGAAGCCCTCGCGGGCCACCCGGTCGAGGACCGCGGAGCTGCGCGCGTCGGGGCCGAGGTAACAGGTGAGCGCTGCGGTGTGCAGGCCGGAGTGCTGGCGGACCTCGAGCTCGGCCAGGTGGAACCCGAACGTCTCAGCCTGCCACAGCAGGTCCTGGACGCCGCCGTAGGCGACCCGGACGGCACCGGCCGCCGCCAGGGAGGACTGGAGGAGCCGCAGGTCCGCGATGAACTCGTCGGCGCTGCGGTAGGCCAGGTCGGCGTGCCGGTCCAGCGTCGCGCCGAGTCTCGCCGCGACATAGAGCAGATAGTCGCGGTGCGGCTCGTTCTCGCTGCTGGCCAGCCGGGCGATCAGCGAAGGGTGCTGGTCCGCTGCCCGGTCGATCGCGGCGCGCAGAGCGGTCGACGGCGGGGTCGAGAGCGCGTCCAGCGTGAGCGTCGAGGCCAGCCGCTCCGCCGCGTCGGTGAGGGCCCGCAGCACGTGGTCGGCCTGGACGTCCAGCGCCTCGCGGGTGACGGCCGCCGTGACGTTGGGGTTGCCGTCGCGGTCCCCGCCGATCCAGCTGCCCAGCCGCAGATAGCTCGGGACGGTGGGCGGCTGGATCCCCGCCTGCTCCCCCGCCAGGGCCGACTCGAAGGCGCGGTAGACCGTCGGCACCATCGCGAACAGCGACTCGTCGAACACCGCCATCGCCGTGCGGACCTCGTCGATCGGCCCGGGCCGCAGCGAGCGCAGCTGGGCGGTCCGCCACAGCGCGGTGATCTCCTCGAGCAGCTGTCGCTCCCGCTCGACCTGGTCGGGCAGGTCGATCGCCTGGCCGACCCGGCGGATGGCGGTCACGGCCGCTCGCCGGCGCGCCTCGGTCGGGTGGGCGGTGAGCACCGGGTGCACCTCGAGCTCCGGCAGCAGCCGGTCGAGCTGGTCGGGCTTGAGCCGGCCGACCAGCCCGGAGAACGAGTCGGGCCGGTCGCTGGCCGAACGACCGCGCAGGGCCCGTACGCGTTGCCGCTCCTCGGCCAGGTTGACCAGCTGGAAGTAGACGGTGAACGCCTTGGCCACCTGCTCCGCGCGCAGCTCGTCGAGCTCGGCGACGATCGCCGCGGGGGCCTCGGCGGGCCCGGCCCCGTTGCGGGCGTCGATCACCGCCCGGCGAAGCCGCTCGACGTCGTCGAACAGGTCGGCGCCGACGGACTCCCGGAGCACCTGGCCCAGGGCCGCGCCGAGCAGGCGCACCTCGGAGCGCAGCTCGTGGGGTACGCCGTGCCGGGCGGTGGTTCTCCCCGGGGTGGAGGTTGCCTGTGCGGGGCGGCTCTCGGCGCTCGTGCCGGTCATGTGGGTCATTGTCATGGAGGAGTGGGCCCTGCGGGTCACCGGGGTCCACCACCTGATCACCGCTCCGCGACGCCGACAGCCCAAGACCCGGGCAAAGGGGGCGACGAAACACCCGATTGGCGACTCGCAGTGATGTATCGGTCGCGCTACGGTTACGGCGGAGCGGCTGTGCGAACGCTCGTCCGCTTCCTTTCCCCGGGGTCCTCCCCAGGGATGGCGCGTCGGGGCTTCGCGCACCGGGGAGATGACCAGGCGTGTCGGCGAGGCGGCGGTCAGCCGGTGGAACGCCGCCTCCGGACGTCCCGGTGGTGCCGACGGGGACCGGCCGGGTCAACCGCGTGGTGCTCGCGGTCGGTGCTGCCGCCGCCGTCACGCTGGCCTGCTCAGCCTGGGCGATCCTGCTCGACCGCGAGCGGCCGAGCGGCTGGTGGATCGCCGGGATGGCTCTCGCGCTGGCCGTGGGAGAGCTGCCGCTCGCCCGGATCCGGGTCGGCCACGCCGAGGGCGAGGCCTACTCCGTGGTCGAGATCGCCGTGCTCAGCTCCCTGGTGGCGCTGCCCGCCGGCTGGACGCCGGTGCTCGCGCTCGCGGTGTCGGTGACCTCGCTGCTGGTCGGCCGGACCAGCATCAAGGTGCTGTTCAACACGGCCAACGCGGTGGTCGGCGCGGGGCTGGCGACGTTGGTGTTCGGCCTGCTCGACGGTGCGATGTTCCCGCTGCGCCCGATGTCCGCCTTCGCTGGTGCGCTGGCGGTTCTCGTCTACAGCGCGTGGACCCAGCTCGGCGTCTCCGCCGTCCTCAGCGCCGCGACCCGTACCCCGTTGAGGGACACCTACCTGCCGACGCTGCCGCTCCGCTCCCTGATGGCGGTCGGCAACATCGCGCTCGGCCTGTTCTTCATCGTCGAGATCGAGCGGGTACCGGTCGACACGCTGGTCGTGGTGCCGATCTTCGGCGTGCTGATCGTGCTGGCCTACCGCGGCTACGTCCGGGCGCTGGACGAGCGCGACCTGTGGCAACAGCTCGAGGAGGCCACCAAGGCGCTCCAGCAGCTGGACGAGGGACGGGTGCTGGCCGCCGCCGCTGCGCATGCGCCCGGGCTGTTCCGGGTCGAGGCCGCGGAGATCGAGGTCTACGGCAAGCGCCGTGGCGACCTGTCCGTCTCCCACCGGCACTACCTCGGCGACGGCCAGTTCCACTACGCGCGCGCCGGTGAGACGCCGGCCTGGTACGACGACGGCGTGCTCGTGGTGCACCGGCTGCCGGACGAGCCCTACCTGCTGGCCTCGGCCACGCTGCCGCCGATGGCCGGCGTCAGCGGGGTCCTCCGGTTGTGGTCATCGCAGCCCGCGCCGTTCCTGCGCAGGGACGAGCGGCTCATCCGCACCTACGCGCAGGCGGTCAGCTCGGCGCTGCTCAACGCCCGGCTCTACCGCGAGGTCTCCGACCAGGCGACGTTGAAGTCGTTCGAGGCCGAGCACGACGCGCTGACCGGGCTGGCCAACCGGGCGCTGCTGCTGCGCAGGACCGACGAGGCGATCGCCTCCGACCGGCGTACCGGGCGCCTCTCCGCGCTGGTGCTGCTGGACCTCGACCACTTCAAGCACGTCAACGACACCCTCGGTCACGCTGCAGGCGACGCCCTGCTGCGCGCGGTCGGCCAACGCCTGCCGCCGCTGCTGCGGCAGGCCGACACCGTGGCCCGGCTCGGTGGCGACGAGTTCGCGGTGCTGCTGCGCGACGTCGAGTCGCCGGCGTCGGCGATGCGGCGGACCCAGGCGCTGCTGCGCACGATCAGCGAGCCGCTCACGGTCGGCACCATGGAGATCGCCGTCCACGCCAGCGCGGGGATCGCCGTACACCCTGACGACGCCGTGGACGTGGACACGCTGCTGCAGCGGGCCGACGTGGCGATGTACCACGCGAAGCGCAACCGCGGCACCGCGCACCAGTACGACACCTCGCTCGAGGGCAACGCCGGATTCGCCTGGTTGGCGATGGGCGCCGAGCTGCGGCAGGCGCTGGACCGCGACGAGCTCGAGGTGTTCTTCCAGCCGCAGGTCGACCTGACCACCCACCGGGTGGCCGGCTTCGAGGCGCTGGTCCGCTGGCAGCACCCGCAGCGCGGCCTGGTCGGCCCGCACGAGTTCATCCCGGTGGCCGAGCAGTCCGGACTCGTCGGCGAGCTGACCCTGCGGGTGCTGGACATGGCGTGCGAGCAGGCGGCGCTGTGGCCGGAGGTCGACGGGCACCGGCCGAGCGTCGCCGTCAACCTCTCCGCCCGCTCGTTGCTCGACCTCGGCCTCGCCGATGACATCGAGGCGGTGCTGCGCAAGCACCAGCTGGATCCCGTACGGCTCAAGCTCGAGATCACCGAGACCACGATGCTGGGTGAGGTGCACCTGGTGGTCGATGTCCTGGACCGGCTGCGCGCCCTGGGCGTGCAGATCGCGGTGGACGATTTCGGTACGGGGTACTCGTCGCTGACCTTCCTGCAGCGGGTGCAGGTCAACGAGCTCAAGATCGACCGGTCCTTCGTCGCCGGCATGCTGATCCATCCCCACGACGCCGCCATCGTCCGGGCGACCGTCGACCTGGCCCGGTCCTTCGGCCTGCTGACGGTCGCCGAGGGGGTCGACTCGCCGGCAGCCGCCCGCGAGCTCGAGGAGCTCGGGGTCGACCTGGGCCAGGGCTACTGGTATGCCAAACCGGTGCGCCCCGAGATCGCCCTGGGCATGGTCGGCGTCGTCCTGCCTGTCTAGACCCCGGCACCGGCTCCGGCCGGGCCTCGCGACCGGAGTCTGTGCCTCTCATTAGGATGAGCGCCGCGAACCCAAGCGAGGGAGCGGTTGTGCTGCACGGATACTTCGGCGCGTACGCGATGGTGGGCCTGCTCGTCCTGGTCGGCTGTGCCTTCCTGGCGAGCGCCGTCGCCGCCAACCGGCTGCTGCGCCCGTTCCGGCCGACCTTCGAGAAGCTGACGACGTACGAGTCCGGAGTCGACCCGGTCGGCAGCGACTGGGCGCAGACCCAGATCCGCTACTACGTGTTCGCGTTCCTCTACGTCATCTTTGCCGTGGAGTCGGTGTTCCTGTTCCCGTGGGCGACCGTCTACCGCGGGTTCGGCGTGCAGAGCCTGGTCGAGATGGGCGTCTTCGTCGGCATCCTGGCCATCGCGCTGCTCTATGCGTGGCGGCGCAAGGTGCTGACGTGGGTGTGACCAGCGGCTCCGAGCCGCTGCTGTTCGCTCCGGCCACCCTGCCGGTGATCTCCGGCGGCACCGTCCCACCCAGCGGCCTCGAGGCGCCGGCGCCGATGCGGTTCGTCCTGAACTGGGGCCGCCGCTACAGCCTGTGGGTGTTCAACTTCGGACTGGCCTGCTGCGCCATCGAGTTCATCGCCTCGTCGATGAGCCAGCACGACTTCATCCGCCTCGGTGTGATCCCGTTCGCGCACGGCCCCCGCCAGGCCGACCTGATGGTCGTCTCGGGCACCGTCACCGACAAGATGGCGCCGGCCGTACGACGGCTGTACGAGCAGATGCCGGAGCCCAAGTACGTGATCTCCTTCGGCGCCTGCTCCAACTGCGGCGGCCCCTACTGGGACTCGTACTCCGTGACCAAGGGCGTCGACCAGATCATCCCGGTCGACGTCTACGTGCCCGGCTGCCCGCCCCGGCCCGAGGCGCTGCTGCACGGCATCCTCAAGCTCCAGGACAAGATCGCCGGTGAACGACTGCCGCTCCGGGCGTCCGAGAAGTCCGTGCGGCCGTCAGCCGCCGTGTTCCAGCGGCCGTTCGTCTCTCCGCCGCCGCAGGTGCCCCAGCACGGCGCCGTCCGGCACCGGGTGCACGGGCTCGACCAGCCGATCCGGCTCGAGGTTCCGGCCGTCGAGCCGCCCACGGAGTCGGCGTGACCCCCGAGGAGGTCGCCGCCCGGTTGGTCGCGGTGCTCGGCGACGACGTCACCTCCGAGGTGGCGTACGGGACCGCCACCGTCGACGTGCCTGCGCCGCGCTGGGTCGAGGCGGTCCAGGCGGCGATTGCCGACGAGCAGGTCTCGGCGACCTACTTCGACTGGCTGTCAGCGGTGGACGAGCTCGACGAGGGCTTCTCCGTCCTTGTCCACCTCTGGTCGCTGACCCTGCACCACCACGTCCTGATCCGGACCAGGATCCCCCGGGACACAGCGGTCCTGCCGACGCTCACCGGGGTCTTCCGCGGGGCGTCCTGGCACGAGCGCGAGACGCACGAGATGTTCGGCATCGGCTTCGAGGGCCACGCGGGTCTCGTACCGCTGCTGCTGCCGGAGGGCTTCGAGGGGCACCCGCTGCGCAAGGAGTTCGTCCTGGCCAGCCGCGTGGCCAAGCCGTGGCCGGGTGCCAAGGAGCCCGGGGAGTCCGACGACGGCTCGCCGTCGAGGCGGCGGATGCTGCCGCCGGGGGTGCCGGAGCCGGGCACGTGGGGACCTGAGGCCTCGCGATGACCACCGCCCTCGAGGTCGCGGCCAAGCTGGTCGTGGTGCTGCTGGTCTTCCTCACCGTTCCGCTGCTGGTGGGGCAGATGGAGCACAAGGCGATGGCGCACATGCAGGGCCGGCTGGGCCCGATGTACGCCGGCGGCTTCCACGGCTGGGCCCAGCTCGTCGCCGACGGCGTCAAGTTCGCCCAGAAGGAGTCGGTGGTCCCGAAAGCTGCTGACCGCAGGGTGTTCGAGCTGGCGCCGTTCGTGGCCCTGCTGCCCTACCTGATCGTGCTGATCGTCATCCCGGTCGGCCCGGGGCAGGGCGCGACCGACCTCGACATCGGCATCTTCTTCGCCCTCGCCGTCGCCAGCGTCGGCATCATCGGCGTGCTGATGGCCGGCTGGTCCAGCGCCAACAAGTACGCGCTGATCGGCGGCGTCCGCGCTGCGGCCCAGCTGATGGCGTACGAGCTGCCGCTGGTCCTCGCCGCCGCAAGTGCCGCCATGGCCGCCGGGACGCTGAGCCTGTCGGGCATCGCGCGGTCCTGGACCTGGTGGTGGCTCCCGTGGCAGGGCGTCGCGGCCGTCGTCTTCTTCGTGGCCGGGCTGGCCGAGCTGCGCAGGCCGCCGTTCGACATGCCCTACGCCGACAGCGAGATCGTCTTCGGCCCGCTCACCGAGTACACCGGCCTGCGGTTCGCGCTGTTCCTGCTGGCTGAGTACGCGGGCATCGTCGTCCTCGCCGCGCTGACCACGGTGCTGTTCCTCGGCGGCTGGCGGGGGCCGTTCCTCGACCACCAGCTCGGCTGGTTGTGGACGCTGGTCAAGGTGCTGGCCCTGTCGTTCCTGGTGATCTGGCTGCGGGTCGCCTATCCCCGGCTGCGTGAGGACCAGCTGCAGAAGCTCGCGTGGACCGTCCTCGTACCGCTGTCGTTGCTCCAGGTCGTCGTGACGGCAGTCGTCCGGGTGGCGACGGCATGAGCGGTCTGCCCGGCTCCGGCCTCGCCCGCGGCCTGTCCATCACGCTGCGCACGATGGCGCGGCCGTCCGTCACCCGGCAGTACCCGGACGTCAAGCCGGACCTGCCGTCCCGGTCGCGCGGCGTCATCGCGCTGTTCGAGGAGAACTGCACCGTCTGCATGCTCTGCGCCCGGGAGTGCCCCGACTGGTGCATCTACATCGAGTCGCACAAGGAGGTCGTCCCGGCCAAGGAGCCGGGTGCCCGCGAACGCACCCGCAACATGCTCGACCGGTTCGCGATCGACTTCGCGCTGTGCATGTACTGCGGCATCTGCATCGAGGTCTGCCCGTTCGACGCGCTGTTCTGGACGCCGGAGTTCGAGTACGCCGAGTACGACGTGGGTGACCTGACCCACGAGCGTGACCGGCTGCGGGACTGGATGTGGACGGTGCCCGCCCCACCTGCGGTCGACCCGGCGGCCGAGGACCCCAAAGAGCTGCTCGCCGCGGAGAAGGCGCTGGACAAGGCCACCGCCGCCCGTGCCGCCACGACCGCACCCGAGGGTGGTGGAGCGGCGTGAGCGCGCTGCTCCTCGCGCTGCCCCAGCAGGTCGGACCTGCTCCGTCGTACGGGAGCTGGCACGGTCCGGAGGCGCTGTTCTGCTGCCTCGGTGTCGTCGCCATCGGCTCGGCCCTCCTCGTCGTGACCGCCCGCAACGTCGTGCACGCCGCCCTGTGGCTGGTGGTGACGCTGGGCGCGCTGGCCGGCGGCTACCTGGTGCTCACCGCCGAGCTGGTCGCGTGGGTGCAGGTGCTGATCTACATCGGTGCCGTCGTCGTGCTGCTGCTGTTCGCGACCATGCTGACCAGGGCGCCGATCGGCCGGACGCTCGACCTCGACAGCGACAACAAGGTGCTGGCCGCGATCGTCGGGCTGGCCACGGCTGCCACGCTGGTGGTCCTGGTCGTCGACGCGTTCAAGTCCGGCTGGGTCGACGTCCAGCGGGCGCCGATCGGGTCCGCCCAGGCGGACGGCGCCGCGATCTTCCGGTCGTGGGTGCTGCCGTTCGAGGTCGTCTCGGTGCTGTTGCTGGCGGCGCTGGTCGGCGCGATCGTCCTCGTACGCAAGCCCGACCCGGTCCCTGACGAGGACTCCTGATGCACCTCGTCTATCCGTTGGTGGTCGCCTCGCTGCTGTTCGGCATCGGTGTCTACGGCGTCCTCGCCCGGCGCAACGCGGTGCTCGTGCTGATGTCGGTCGAGCTGATGCTCAACGCGGTCAACCTCAACCTGGTCGCGTTCGATGCGTGGTGGCGCGACGCTGCGCTGCACTCCGGCCAGGTCTTCTCGCTGTTCGTCATCGTCATCGCGGCCGCCGAGCTCGGCGTCGGGCTGGCCATCGTGCTGTCCGTGTTCCGGCACCGCTCGACCGTGGACATCGACCGGATCGACCAGCTCAGCGACGGGGAGCCGGTACCCGGCGCCTCGGGCCGCCGGCCATGACCGGCATCGCCTGGCTGGTGCCCACCGCGCCGGCCGTGCTGGCAGTCGTGGCCCTGCTCCTCGGCCGCCGGCTGCCCGGCGGTCCGGCCGTCGTCAGCCTGGTCGGCACCGTGACCGCCACCGTGGTCGCGATCGGCCTGCTGCCCTCGGCGCTCGCCCACCCGGCCCGTACGGTGGTCCACCAGTGGGCCTACACCCCGATCGGCAGTGGTGGCGGACTTGCCCGGCGCTACGCGGACTACACCGGCACCGGCACCGACGGCCTGACCCTGCATGTGGGCACGTCGGTCAACGGCCTCTCGGCCGTGCTCGCCGTCATGGTCTGCATCGTCTCGCTGCTGGTCCAGGTCTACTCGATCGGCTACCTGCACGGCGATCGGCGGCTGCCGTCCTACTTCGCCTGGGTGTCCCTGTTCACCGCGGCGATGCTGCTCGTGGTGCTGGCCAGCGACCTGTTCGAGCTCTACGTCGGGTGGGAGGTCATGGGCATCTGCTCCTACCTCCTGGTCGGCCACTACCGTGAGTCCCGGGGCGCCGGACTCGCCGCGATCAAGGCGTTCCTGGTCACCCGGCTCGGTGACGTGGCGTTCCTGTTCGGCATCTTCACCCTCGGTACGGCTGCGCACAGCTTTGCGATTGCCGACGTGACCAGGGTCTCCGGGCTGTCCCACGGCACGGTGCTGGCCGGGACGCTGCTGCTGCTCGGCGGTGTCGCCGGCAAGAGCGCCCAGTTCCCGTTGCAGACCTGGCTGCCGGACGCGATGGCCGGCCCGACTCCGGT
>JAWWOM010000330.1:0-2953 GCA_033851655.1 Frankiales bacterium | reverse complement strand
GTCGTTGGTGTGCAGGGTCGCGAACACCAGGTGGCCGGTCTCGGCGATGGTCAGCGCGGTCTGGATCGTCTCCAGGTCGCGCATCTCGCCGATCAGCAGCACGTCGGGGTCCTCCCGCAGGGCGGAGCGCAGGCCGCGGCCGAAGGACTCGGTGTCCTCGCCGACCTCCCGCTGGTTGACCGCGGCGACCTTGTGCCGGTGTACGTACTCGATCGGGTCCTCGATGGTGAGGATGTGGCACGGCCGGGTGGAGTTGATCGAGTCGATCATCGCGGCGAGTGTGGTGGACTTGCCGGAGCCGGTCGCGCCCGTGACGAGGACCAGACCCTGGGGCAGCTGGGTGAGCTGGCGGACGACGTGGGGCAGCCGGAGGTCGTCGAAGTCCGGCAGCGCGTACGGGATCATCCGCAGCGCGATCGCCACGCTGCCGCGCTGCCGGAACGCGTTGACCCGGAACCTGGCCTGGTCGCGCCAGCTGAACGAGAAGTCGAGCTCCTTGCGGGCCTGGAACTCCTCCAGCTGGCGTGGCGTCAGGATGCTGTGCAGCAGGGCCTCGGTCTCGGCGGGCACCAGCGACGGCAGGTCCGGCAGCCGGACCAGGTCACCGTCGACCCGCAGGATCGGCTGCGTGCCGGGGGTGATCAGCAGGTCGGAGCCCTTGCAGTCCCACAGGGCGAGCAGCAGCGACTCCATCGTCAGGGCAGCCGGGGGCGGCGTGACGGGAGCCGGCCAGACCTCGGCCATCGTGGCCATCGCGTCTCCAAGCGGGGCTGCTGTGCCAGGCATCCGTGCCAGGCCTCCCTGCCTGTATCGGCACGGATCCGGTGAGGGTGAGCCCTGCTGGCAGGCGTTCGGGCCGGCCGCGGACGTACGCTCGACACATGACAGCTGACGCGACCGCCAAGCCCTCGGCACTGGTCGACTGGGACATCGCCGTCGCGACGGCCGCGCGGCTGGTCAAGCCCGGTCCCAAGGTGACCCCCGAGGAGGCGCGGGCAGTCGTCGCCGACCTGCGCCGGCTCGCCCTGGAGGCCGAGGAGCACGTCCGCGAGTTCACCGGGCTCGCCCCGGTCGGTGATCCCGGCAAGGTCGTCGTCCTGGACCGGCCGGGCTGGGCCGCCGCCAACGTGCAGGGCTTCCAGGTGCTGCTGGCGCCGGTCGTCGAGAAGCTCGCCGGCAAGCGCGGCCAGCCGGGGCCGATCACCAGGGCGGTCGGGGCCAAGGTCAGCGGCGCGCAGGTCGGGCTGATCCTGAGCTACCTCGCCGGCAAGATCCTCGGCCAGTACGAGATCTTCCTCCCTGCCGGCGCCGGCCAGGGGCGGCTGACGCTGGTCGCGCCCAACATCGTCGCTGCCGAGCGCGGGATGAACGTGGACCCACGGGACTTCCGGCTCTGGGTCTGTCTGCACGAGGTCACCCACAAGGCGCAGTTCACCGCTGTGCCGTGGCTGCGCGAGCACCTGCAGTCCGAGATCGCCGCCTACCTCGACGCCACCGAGCTGGACGCCACCGCGATGCTCAAGCGGATGTTCGGCGCGCTCGGCAGCCTGGCCGAGGCGATCCGCGGGGACGAGTCGGTGAGCCTGATCGAGGTCGTCCAGACGGCGGAGCAACGCAGGATCCTCGACCGGCTGACCGCGGTGATGACGTTGGTCGAAGGGCACGCCGAGTACGTCATGGACGCGGTCGGCCCCCAGGTGGTGCCGAGCGTTGCCAAGATCCGCAAGGTGTTCGACCAGCGGCGCAGGCAGATGAGCCCGCTGGACCGGGCGATCCGCCAGCTGCTCGGCCTGGACGCCAAGATGCGCCAGTACGCCCAGGGGCACGTCTTCGTCCGTACCGTGGTCGAGCAGGTCGGCATGGAGCGGTTCAACCAGGTCTGGACCTCGCCGGAGACGCTGCCCACCAAGGCCGACATCACCGACCCCGACGCCTGGATCGCCCGCGTGCTCGGCGACGACCTCGCCGCTCCCGACCCGGCCTAGCCGGCCCACGTCCATGACCGGCCCGGAGCCAGCGGTCGCCGCCACCCGGCTGG
The DNA here is from genome assembly GCA_033851655.1 of Frankiales bacterium. Taxonomy (GTDB): domain Bacteria; phylum Actinomycetota; class Actinomycetes; order JAWWOL01; family JAWWOL01; genus JAWWOL01. The sequence continues at coordinate 915 of JAWWOM010000330.1, read as the reverse complement.
CCGTACGGCGCTGCCTGCGCGAGCTCTCCGGCACCGTCGTCGTCGCCGTCAGCGGGGGTGCCGACTCCCTCGCCCTGCTGTCGGCCGTGGCGTTCGAGGCGGCCAGGGCGGGTGTACGGCCGGTGGCGGTGACGGTCGACCACGGGCTGCAGGCCGGCTCTGCCGCGCAGGCGGACGCCGTCCTCGCCCAAGCCGGAGCGCTGGGCGTCGATGCCGAGGTGGTGGCCGTCGCGGTCACCGGCCCCGGCGGCCCGGAGGCGGCAGCCCGGAACGCCCGCTACGGCGCGCTCGCCGCCGCCGCCGGCCGGCTCCAGGCCACCGCGATCCTGCTCGGCCACACCCTCGACGACCAGGCGGAGACGGTCCTGCTCGGCCTGGCCAGGGGCTCCGGCGCCCGTTCCCTGGCCGGCATGGCAGCAGTCGCCGGCCCGCTCCGCCGGCCGCTGCTGGGGCTGCGCCGCTCCCAGACCGAGGCTGTGTGCGCCGCCGAGGGGCTGACGCCGTGGCAGGACCCGATGAATGACGATCCGGCCTACGCCAGGGTCCGGGTACGGGTCCGGGCCCTGCCCGCGCTCGAGCAGGCGATCGGCCCGGGCGTGGCGGAGGCGTTGTCCCGTACCGCGGAGCAGCTGGCAGCCGACAACGAGGCGCTGGACGCCTGGGCCGCACAGGCGCTGGCCGCCGCGACCGACGAGCTCGGCGGCCTCGCGGTCGACTCCCTCGCGGGCCTGCCGAGGGCGGTCCGCACCAGGGTCCTGCGTGCAGCCGTCCTGCTGGCCGGTGTCCCGGCCGGCTCGCTGACCGCCGTCCACGTCCTCGAGCTGGACCGGCTGGTGACGGACTGGCACGGCCAGGGACCGGTTGCGCTACCCGGGCGGCTGGGTGCCGTACGCGACTGTGGCAGGCTGCTGCTGG
>JAWWOM010000326.1:0-6676 GCA_033851655.1 Frankiales bacterium | reverse complement strand
ATGTGCGCGCCGAGGTCACCGAGTGCGCCCGAGCCGGCTCTTTCCCGCTGCAGCCGCCAGACCAGCGGGAACTGCGGGTCGAGGATCCAGTCCTGCAGATAGACGGCACGGACATGCCGTACGGTGCCCAGTCTGCCGTCGGCGACCAGCTTTCGGGCAAGCGCGATCGCCGGGACCCTCCGGTAGTTGAAGCCGACCATCGAGCGGATCCCTTGGCCACGAGCGGTTTCCGCGGCCGCGACCATCGCCTCGGCCTCGGCGACGCTGTTGGCCAGGGGCTTCTCGCAGAGCACGTGCTTGCCCGCCTCGAGTGCCGCGATGGCGATCTCGGCGTGGCTGTCGCCCGGGGTGCAGACGTCGACCAGCGCCACGTCGTCCCGTACCAGCAGGCGTTTCCAGTCCGTCTCGACCGACGCCCAACCGAGCCGGTTCGCGGCCTCCTGCGCGGCCGCAGCGTCGCGGCCGCACAGCGCGACCATCGCCGGGCGGAGCGGCAGGTCGAAGACCCGACCCGCCGTCCGCCAGGCCTGGGAGTGCGCGGCACCCATGAACGCGTAGCCGACCATCCCCACGCCGAGAGTGGGCCTCGTCTCGTCACTCACGGCTCATCCGTTCTGTGCGCAGTGGTGCGGGCGGTCAGGACTCGAAACCCTGCGGCAGGTACTTGTCGACGTTGGTCTTGTCCACCGTGGCCGAGTAGAGGGTGATGGAGGCCGGCACCTCCTGCTGGGCGAGGTCGGACATCCCCTTGTCGTGCGCGATCAGCCGGGCCATCCGGATCGCGGACGACGCCATCGTCGGTGGGTAGAGCACCGTCGCCTTGAGGACGCCGTTGTCGGCCTTGATCTCGCGCATGGCGTTGGCCGAGCCGGCACCGCCGACCATGAAGAACTCGGATCGGTTGGCCTGCTTGATCGCGGCGAGCACACCGACACCCTGGTCGTCGTCGTGGTTCCACAGTGCGTCGAAGTGCTTGGTCGACGACAGCATCGCGGCCGCCACCGACTGTCCGGACTGCACGGTGAACTGGGCAGCCTGGCGCGGGCCGACCTTGTAGCCGAACTCGCTCAGCGCGTCCTTGAAGCCCTGGCTGCGCTGCTGGGTGAGCGGCAGGCTGTCGATGCCGGCGATCTCGCCGATGACCGGGTTGCTGACGTTCTTCTTCTTCAGCGTCGATCCGATGTACTGCCCAGCACTCACGCCCATGCCGTAGTTGTCACCGCCGATCCAGATCCGTGACGCCCGCGGGGTGTCGAAGACCCGGTCGAGGTTGACCACGGGGATGCCGGCCTGGGTCGCCTGCAGCGCAACGGCGGTGAGCTGCTTGCCGTCGTACGGGAGCATGACGATGACGTCGACCTTCTTGCCGATGAGCGTCTGGATCGCCGCGATCTGTGCGGCCACGTCGTTGGTGGCCTGGACCGACTCCAGCTTGACGTCGGAGTACTTCTTGGCCTCGGCCGCGGCATTCTTGGCGATGGCGCCGGTCCAGCCGTGGTCCGCGGCCGGGGACGAGAAGCCGATCGTCACGGACGTGCCTGCGGCATCGTTGCCGGAGCCGCCGAGCGCCACGGCCGTCGCGCTGGAGGTGGAGGCGGGCGCTGCCTTGCTGGAGTTGCTGGTGCACGCCGTGAGGACGGCGCCGGCACCGACCCCCGCGGCACCCAGCAGGAAGCGCCGCCGGGCGACAGCTGACGCCTGGTCACCGAGGTCTGACATCAAGGACTCCTTCTATCGAGGTGTCGTGCACAAAGGGTGAGACGCACTCCAGGCGCGGGCTCGCGGCGCTGAGAGAAGAGCTCGGTTGGGGACGGGCCGGGGATGTCGCTAGCCGCGGGTCTCCTTGCTGCGTCGCTGGAGCAGCACCGCCAGGACGATGATCACGCCGGTCACGATGTTCTGGACCTCGGTCTGCAGGTTGTTCTGGATCAGCAGGTTGCTGATGGTGGTGAAGACGAGGACACCGAGTACGGAACCGACGAGGGTGCCGGCACCGCCCGCGAGCAGGGTGCCGCCGATGATGACCGCTGCGATGGCGTTGAGCTCGTAGCCCTGCCCGTTGGTGCTGGAACCGCTGGTCGTCTGGCCGGCGATCATGATGGCGGCGATGCCGGCGCAGAGCCCGGTGAGCAGGTAGAGGGAGACCGTGTGCAGCCGGGTGTTCACGCCGGCGAGCCGCGCAGCCTCCGGGTTGCCGCCGAGCGCGAACGTGCGCCTGCCGTAGGTCGTCCGGTTGAGCACGACCCAGCCCACGACAGCGACGAGCACAAAAAGCCACACCAGCAAGGGAAGTCCGAAGATCTTGTTGGTCGCCAGCCCGTTGATGGCGGTGGACTTGAGGATCTGGGTCTGCTTGTTGGAGATCTTCTGCGCCAGCCCGACAGCGGTCGCCATCATGGCCAGGGTCGCGATGAACGGCACCAGGTTGCCGTACGCGATCAGCAGCCCGTTGATCAGGCCGAAGCCGAGACCGACCAGCAGGGCCACCATCACGACCCCGCCGGTGCCCATGTCCTGGGTCGCGACCGTGGTTGCCCACACCGACGCCAGGCCCATCAGGGAACCGACCGACAGGTCGATGCCACCACCGATGATCACGAAGGTCATGCCGACCGTGATGACGCCGATCACGGACGCCTGGGTCAGGATGGTGACCAGGTTGTTGCGGGTGGGGAACGTGTCCGGCTGGCTGACCCAGCCGATGACGGCGAGCACGACCAGCACCCCCAGCAGGCCGAGGTTGCGGATCTCACCGATCCGGGTCAGCGTGCCGCGCCGGGCGACCGACGTCTCGACCGCCGCCCGCTCCACCCGGGCCTGCTCCTCCACCGGTGGCGTCGTCTGGTCCGTCACACCGCACTTCCTTCCATCACCAGGTCGAGGACCTGGGACTCGTCGAGCTCGGTAGCCGGAGCCGTACGGACGATCCGGCCTTCGCGCAGGACCAGGACCCGGTCGGCCAGCCCTAGGACCTCCGGCATCTCACTGGAGACCAGGAGCACTCCGACGCCCGAGTCGGCCAGCCGGCGGATGAGGGCGTAGAGCTCGGCGCGCGCCCCCACGTCGACTCCACGGGTCGGCTCGTCGAGCAGCAGCAACCGGCAGCCGTGCAGCAGCCAGCGCCCGACCACAGCCTTCTGCTGGTTGCCGCCACTGAGGGTGATCACCCGGCGGCGCGCGTCGTGCGGCCGAACGTCCAGCGAGCGCACCTGCTCCTCGGCATCGGCAAGCTCGCGGCCGCGGTGCAGGAAGCCCAACGTCGAGTAGCGCCGCAGCGAGGCCGCGGTCATGTTCGTGGCGATCGACTCGCGGAGGAACAGCGCCTGGCTCTTGCGCTCCTCCGGCGCGAGGCCCATGCCGTTGGCCACCGACCTGGGCAGCGCACCGCGGCGCATCCGCTTGCCGAGGAAGGTCACCGTGCCGGCCGAGGGCCGCCGGGCCCCGTACACCGTCTCGAGGATCTCGGACCGGCCGGAGCCGACCAGCCCGGCCAGGCCGACGATCTCGCCGGCAGCCACGGTGAACGTCACGTCCTCGAACTCGCCCGGCCGGGTCAGGCCCTCGACCCGGAGCACCTCGGTACGGGCCTCGTCGGTGGCGCCGACGCGGGCGGGGAACGGGAACTCGACCTCGCGGCCGGTCATCAACGTCACGACCTCGCGGGTCGGCGTGGTCTTGGCCGGCAGGCCGATCGCGACGGTCCGGCCGTCCTTGAGCACCGTGACCCGGTCGCCGATCTCGCGGATCTCGTCCAGCCGGTGCGAGATGTAGACGACGGCGACGCCGGACGCCGTCAGGTCGCGGATCACCCGGAACAGGTTGGCGACCTCGTCGTGGGCGAGCACCGCGGACGGCTCGTCCATCACGATCACCTGGGCGTCGTACGAAAGTGCCCTGGCCATGCTGACGATCTGCTTGCCGGCGGGGGAGAGCCGCCGCACCTGGCGGCCGGCCGGGATCTCGCCGTGGCCCAGCCGGCTGAGCAGCGCCCGGGTCCGGGTGCGGAGCTGGTGCCGCCGGGTGAACCCGCCGCGCGAGACCTCGTGGCCGAGGAAGATGTTCTCGGCCACGGAGAGCCCGTCGACGAGGTCCAGCTCCTGGTAGATCGTGGCGATGCCGCGCTTGAGGGCCGCCGTCGGCGAGCCCAGCGTGACCGTCTCGCCGTTCCAGCGGATGGTGCCCTCGTCCGGCTGGTGCGCTCCGGCCAGCACCTTGATCAGGGTCGACTTGCCGGCCCCGTTCTGGCCGAGCAGGCAGTGCACCTCCCCGGCGCGGACCTCGAGGTCGACCCCGTCGAGCGCGCGCACACCGGGGAACGTCTTCACGATCCCGGTCATCCGCAACAGCGCGTCGGTCACCGGCCACCTCTCTCCGAGTTTGTCGTCTGCCGCGTCAAATTAGGGGTCGTTCACAGGATGGGTCAAGGGTTCCCAGCGTAAATGTCGCCAAGTTGTGACCTGAAACCCTCCAACTTTGATCCACAATGGACAAACTTTGTCACAAAACGACGAAAGTCTCCCGCGAGAAGTGTCGATCTCCGGCCGCGGCCGGGACCGGCAGTACGCTGCTGTGGCGGTCCCGACCGGTCAGCCCACGGCCGACGCGCTCGGCGAAAGGTCCCGGCGGATGCGACGCGTGGCGGCACGGCCCGACAACGAGGACCAGGCGCGGATGCTGGCCATGCTGCGCGACGACGGCCCGTTGTCCCGCGCCGAGCTGGCCGACGCCGCCGGCCTGTCCCGTACCAAGGTCGGCGCCCAGGTCGACCGGCTCGCCGCCCTGGGTCTGGCGGAGGACGGCGGGCCCGCGGTCTCGCGTGGCGGCCGCCGCTCGACCATGGTGCGGCTGCCCGCCGACATGCGGTTCCTGGGGATCGACATCGGGGCGACCTCCGTCGACGTGGCGCTGACCGACGGCGAGCTGCGGGTGCTCGCGAGGGCCGGCCAGGCCTGCGACGTGCGTTCCGGCCCGACCGCGGTGCTGGACGCCGTGGTGGCGCTCGCCGCCAAGCTGCGCGCTGACGGCGGGGTGCCGGACATCTTCGGCGCCGGGGTGGGCGTGCCCGGCCCGGTGAGCTTTCGCGACGGCGCGCCGGTCGTCCCACCGCTGATGCCCGGCTGGAACCACGTACCCGTGCGGGACATGCTCAGCCAGGAGCTCGGCTGCCCCGTCATCGTCGACAACGACGTCAACATCATGGCGGTGGGGGAGCGGCAGTCCGGGGTCGCCCGCGGGGCAGAGGACTTCCTGTTCATCAAGATCGGTACAGGGATCGGCTGCGGCGTAGTGCTCGGCGGCCAGGTGCACCGTGGGGTCAGCGGGAGCGCCGGTGACATCGGGCACATCCGGGTCGAGGACTACGGGCCGGCCTGCGCGTGCGGCAACATCGGCTGTCTCGAGGCCTTCTTCGGTGGCGCCGCGCTGGCCCGGGAGGCTACGGCCGCGGCCAAGGCGGGTCGCTCGCCGGTGCTGGCCGAGCGGCTGGCGGCGGAGGGGTCGCTCACGGCGGTGGACGTCGGGATTGCCGCAGCAGCAGGGGATCCGGTGGCAGTCGAGATGGTCAGGGACGGGGGCCGCCGAGTGGGCCAGGTGATCGCCGGCCTGGTCAGCTTTGTCAATCCCGGCCTGGTCGTCATCGGCGGCGGGGTGGCCGGCCTGGGCCACACGTTGCTGGCCGAGGTCCGCAGCGTGGTCTACCGCCGTTCGCTGCCGCTGGCCACCGAGAACCTGCCGATCGTCCTCTCCGAGCTGGGCGACCTCGCCGGCGTCGTGGGCGCCGCCCGACTGGCGTCGGACATGGTGTTCGCGGCGCCCGCCTAGCAGCAGGGCCGGACGCTTCCGCGCTCCGTCCCCAGGCCGCGGATTCGTCCACAGGGCGTCCCTTGCCCTGGTGCGGCCGCACGGGCGTCGGTGAGGGTGGATCTCGAGCAGCCGCACTCGACGGCTTACGGTCCGGAGGTTCCCGCATGAACGACAACCAGATCTCCCTCGTCGGCAACATCGTCCGCGACCCGGCCCTCAAACGGGTCAGCGACAAGGCGCTGGTGACGACGTTCCGGCTGGCTTCGACGCCGCGCCGGTTCGACTCGACGGCCTCGGAGTGGGTCAACCTGGACAGCCTCTACCTCACCGTCAACTGCTGGAACAAGCTGGCCGAGCGGGTGGCCGGCTGCCTCAAGGGCGGCGACCCGGTCGTCGTCTGTGGCCGGCTCCGGATGCGGACGTACGAGGTCGACGGACAGAAGCGGACGGTCTACGAGGTCGACGCCCAGCAGGTGGCCCCTGACCTCAACCGGGTGTCGGTCGCGGTGGACCGGACCGGTCGCCGCAGCGTCGAGGCGGTGCCGGACCAGGCCCGCGAGGCCACCGCGTTCGAGTCGTCGGTCAAGGTCGGGCCGCTGGTGCCGTTGGCAGCGGAGCCGGCCGCCTGACGAGTCGCCCGGCCAGCGGCAAGCTGCTCCGTCTGCCCTTGCCGCTGCCCGTAGGCTGGGCGCATGGCTCAGTACATCTACCAGCTCCGCAAGGCGCGCAAGGCGCACGGCGACAAGGTCATCCTCGATGACGTGACCCTGGCCTTCCTGCCCGGCGCCAAGATCGGCGTCGTCGGCCCCAACGGCGCCGGCAAGTCGACCCTGCTCAAGATCATGGCGGGGCTCGACCACGCCTCGAACGGCGA
>JAWWOM010000289.1:0-7202 GCA_033851655.1 Frankiales bacterium | reverse complement strand
GATGCACTTTGCCAGCAGGTCCATCTGGTGGGCGCCGTAGTTCGCACCCTGGAAGGCCTCGATGTCAGCATCGGTGTTCTTCATTCCGGCGGCTTCCTGGCTGACGATGACGATGCCCGCATCATGGGCTCGCTTGAGCACCGCCTGCAGCGACTGCGGGTCATTGGGCACCACAGATATTGCGACCGGCTTTTGCGGAATCAGGTTGCTGAGCACGGCGATCTGCTTTTCCGGGCTCGAGTCGCTGCCGGACTTCTGTTCCACGGTGAACCCGGCATTCATGCTCGCCCATTTCTTGTTGCCGGTCTCCATCCGGTTGAACCAGCCTCCTCCGGCGAGCTTGACCACGTTGTAGATGGCGCCGCCCTTGGCGCTGCCCCCCGTCGCCGCGCTGGTCGAGACCGCACCACTGTTCGTCGCGCCGCTGGCAGGCGCGGCCGCGGCGGAGCTTCCCGTGCTCGAGGATGGGGCGGTGCTCGTGTTGGCGGCGGTGGCCGCGGGGCTGGAGTTGGACCCGCAAGCGGCGAGCGTGAGAACCGCCACCGCCGTCATACCGGCCGTGCCAATGTGAAGTCTGGTGATCTTGCCGTGCATGTGGTGCCTCGTTTCTGTTTGTGTTTGCCAGGTCACAAGGTCGGGTCAGGGACTCGCGCAACGGCGGCTCGATCAGCCCCGAGAACTCGGGTGGCGCTGCCGGAGCCGTCTCATGAGGTCGTGCATGATCTGCGGCCTGGTCCGGCCGAAGTAGTCGTGCAGTTCCGAGTAGATGTCGTACAGCTCGTCGTAGGCGGCGGCCTCCGTCGGCCGGGGTCGGTACACCTGCTCCTGCAGTCGAGCCAGATTCGCTGCCGCCTCGGGGATCGAGGCGAAGCCACCGCCGGCCTCGCCGGCAGCGACGGCGGCGTGCAGAGCGGCGCCAAGGGCTGCCGTCTGCTTGCTGGCTGACACCCGCACCTCTCGGCGGGTCACGTCGGCGAGAACCTGCATCAGCAGCGGGCTCTTCGTGGCCAGACCACCACAGGCGACCACATCGCGCACCGGCACCCCGGCCCGTTCGAAGGTGTCGATGATCCTGCGCTGGCCGAACCCGGCGGCGTCGATCAGAGCCCGGTAGATGTCCTCGGGCCTGGTCGCCAGCGTCAGCCCGACCAGCACCCCGGACAAGTCAGCGTCCATCAGCACGGAACGGTTGCCGTTCCACCAATCCAGCGCGACCACGCCGCACTCACCAGGGGCCTGGACGCTCGCCAATCCTTCCAGCAGCTCGAACGGGCTGCAGTTGGCGTCTTCTGCGGCGCGTTCAAGGGTTGCCGGGAGCTGGTGCCGGACGAACCAGCCGAGCATGTCCCCGACGCCGGCCTGACCGGCCTCGTACGCCCACAGGCCCGGCGCGATCCCGTCGAGAACAACCCCGCCGGTTCCGGGCACCGGCCGGCCGTGCTTGGCCAGCAGCAGATTGCACACGCTGGTGCCCATCACCAGGGTCATCTGACCGGCGTCGAGCGCCCCGCAGGCAGCGGCGCACACCTGCGCGTCGATGTTGCCAACCGCGACCGGCGTCCCCGGCGGCAGTCCCAGCCTCCGCGCCCAGGGCTCGGTCAAACCTCCGGCGCGCTCGCCTGGAACCGGGTGCTCAGCAAGCCACGAAAGCTTCTCGAGTACCTCGGGTAGTCGTGGGTGTACGGCCGCGAGGTAGCTGCGAGCAGGGAAGCCGCCGGCGCCGTCGGCATCGTCGGCGTGCTCGATGCGTAGCCCTGCCTTGTAGCCGGCCATCTGCGCGCCCCGGACTTCCCGGCCGACCAGCTGCCACACCACCCAGTCCGCGGCTTCGACCAGACGCTCGGCAGCGGTGAATGCCTCTGGGGACTCCTCCAGCATCTGCAAAGCCTTTGGCAGCACCCACTCGGACGAGTACCGGCCGCCGTAGGAGTCCAGCATCCCTGTGCCGGTTTCCTGAGCCGCCAACGTCAGCCGGTCGGCCTGTGACTGCGCGGCGTGGTGCTTCCACAGCTTGGGCCAGGCGTGGGGGTCTCCGCTCCACCTGACGTCAGCGGCCAGTGCAGCGCCCGCTGCCGTGGTCGGCAGCACGGTGCAGCAGGTGGCAGCGATGCCGAGACCAACCACCTGTTCCGGCGGCACTTGCGCCTGAACCAGCACCTCCGCAACGGTCGACTGCAACGTGTCCAGCCAGTCCTGGGGATCCTGCAGGGCCCAGGTGGCCGGCAGCTGCTCTCCCGTCGAGGGCAGCACACTGTCGAGGACTCCACTCGGATAGTCGGCGCAGGCCGTTGCCAGCTCCTCACCGCTGACAAGGTCCACCAGCAGCGCCCGCGCGGAGGCCGTTCCGAGGTCGACGCCGATGGCGTAACGACTGCTCATCCAGCGTCCCTCCATTTCCACCGAGTCGAGCCGCCGCCGCCGCGGGGGAAACCCATCACCTCACCTGAGCGATCCTGCGACAAGTAGGATGCACATATGAGCCAAACGGAGGGTGACGTCGGCACGCAGATCAAGGACAGGGACGTGCCGCTCGCGCTGGAGGTGGCCCGGCGCTACTACGAGCTGCAGCAGAACAAGGTCGAGATCGCCGCGGCGCTGGACATCACGCGGTTCAAGGTCGCGCGGTTGCTCCGGCTCTGCCTGGACAGCGGCATCGTGCACGTCACCATCACCCCACCCGGCGCCGGCGGATCCGACATCGAGCAGCGACTGCGAACTCTGTACGACCTGCAGCACGTGGTGGTGGTGGATGCCCGTCTGAACGAACCGGAGCCGTTGGCGCGCAAGCGCCTGGGAGAGGCGGCGGCAGCGTTGCTGATGCGCCTGGTGACCGAACGGGACGTCGTGGGCTGCGGGTGGGGACGCACCATGAAGGCGACCGCGGACGCGGTGACCGCGTTGCCCACCTGCCCCATCGTCCAGCTCGGCGGGATGGCCGGAAACCTCGGCGAGAACTCCACCGAGCTGGTCCGCCGGCTGGCCGCCGTCTCGCACGGCCAGGCCTACCCGCTGTACGCGCCGTTGCTGCTGCCCGACGCCGAGACCAGGGAAGGCCTGCTGCGCCAACCTGGCATCGCGGCTACGGTGAAGCGCTTCGGCGATGTCACGATCGCCTTGGTCGCAGTCGGCTCGTGGGACCCGCCCAACTCCCAGCTGCGCGCCGCGCTGTCGGTCACCGAGCAGCGCCGGCTCAGCCAGCTCGGCGTCCGGGCCGAGGTGTGCGGGGCGTTGCTCGACGACGATGGGCAACCGTTGAGCGACGTTGTCACCGACCGGATGCTGGCGATCGGAGCGGCACAGCTGCGCCGCATCCCCACCGTGATCGCGGCAGCGGGTGGGACGTCGAAGGTTCACGCACTCCGTTCGGTGCTCCTCGGCCGACTCGTGACGTCGCTGGTCACCGACCGCCAGGCCGCGCAGAGTCTGCTTTCCCTGTCGGAGCGGGATGCCCCAGCACCGCCATGAACCATGCTGAGCTGCTCTGCCGGACACTGGGCAGGTGGTCGACGACATCGCTGCTACCGAGCCCTTGCGGCACAACCCGCTCAACCAGGTGACAGCCGCGGTCGAGCGGGTCACCGACAGCCAGGGCCGCAGCCGGATCCGCAAGGCATTGCGCCGGCCGCGGCCGGACTCTGCACCAGGGCCGTGGGCAGGGTCGACAGACCCACGGGCCTGGAACTACTGGCACCGCGAGGTCGATGCCTATCAGAGCGACGAGCTGCGCCAGAGCCTCGGAGCCGCAGGTTTCGCCGTGCCAGAGGCCACAGTGGAGGAGACCGCTGAGGGCGCGGTCCTCTGGCTGGACGACGTCTCCGGCACCCCGGGAACCGAGTTCGACCTCGCGGACCACGTCGCGGTCGCCGAGGCTCTCGGTCGTTGGCAGGCACTTGGCCCGCTGGTGCGGCCATGGACCTCGAGGCGGTTCCTCCGCGACTACTCCACCAGCCGGCCGGCGCCATGGCACCTGGTCGACGACGACGAGGCCTGGCGACAGCCGTTGATCGCCGACCTGTGGCCCGCCGGCCTGCGCGACGGCTGGCGGCGTCTCCTTGCGCAGCAGCAACATCTGCTGGAGGTCATGGAACGACTGCCGCGGACCCGCAGCCACCTCGACCTGTGGGTCAGCAACGAGATCCGCCGCACCGACGGCACCGTGGTCCTGCTGGACTGGGCCTTCGCCGGTGACGGGGCGACCGGCGAGGACCTGGGCAACCACCTCCCCGACGCGGTCTTCGACCTGTTCTGGCCGGCCGAGCGACTCGCGGAGCTCGAGCAGGCCTGCTTCGCGGCGTACGAGTGCGGGCTACGGGATGAGGGCTGGACCGGGGACCCTCGCCTGCTGCGACTCGGTGTCGTCGCCTCGGCGGTGAAGTACGCCTGGTTGCTCCCGAGGCTTTTGGCGAGTGCCAGCGCTCAGGAGCACCAGGCCTACCACCGGGGTGCCGACCCGGGGCACCTCTACCAGCAGCGGGGGCTCGCGCTCTGGCACCTGGTCGGCTGGTGCGACGAGGCGATCAGGCTGCTGGGCTAGGACTACTCCTCTTCCCCGCTGCGGATCCAGCCGAAGGTCCGCGTGACGGCGTACCGCCAGTTCTCGTACTCCCGCTCGCGCAGCGCCGGGTCCATGTCCGGCGTCCACTGCGCCGCCCGGTGCCAGTTGCGCCGCAGCGAGGCCAGGTCGGGCCAGAAACCGGTGACCAGACCGGCGGCGTAAGCGGCGCCCAGCGAGACCGTCTCGCTCATCATCGGCCGCACCACTGTGGCGTCGAGGATGTCGGCGATGAACTGCATCAACAGGTTGTTGGCCGTCATCCCGCCGTCGACCCGCAGCGTCTGCAGCCTCAGCCCCGAGTCGGCGTTCATCGCGTCGATGACCTCGCGGGTCTGCCAGCCGGTCGCCTCGAGCACAGCCCGCGCCAGATGGCCCTTGTTCACGTACGACGTCAGCCCGGCGATCACCCCTCGGGCCTCGCTGCGCCAGTACGGGGCGAACAGGCCGGCGAACGCCGGAACCACGTAGCAGCCGCCATTGTCGGTGACCGAGGAGGCCAGCGTCTCGATCTCGGGAGCGGTGGTGATCAGCCCCAGCCCGTCACGCAGCCACTGCACCAGCGAGCCGGTCACGGCGATCGAGCCTTCGAGGGCATAGACCGGCTCCTGGCCGGCGATCTGGTACGCCACCGTAGGAATCAGGCCGTGGCTCGAGGCGATCACCTCCGCTCCGGTGTTCAGCAGCACGAAGCTGCCGGTGCCATAGGTGCATTTGGCGTCGCCGGCGTCGAAGCAGGTCTGCCCGAACAGCGCGGCCTGCTGGTCACCGAGCGCCCCGACGAGCGGCACGCCCTCGAGCACACCGGTGCAGGTCCCGTACCGGTCCATGGAGGGGCGGATCTCCGGCAGCATCGCCTTGGGGATGCTGAAGAGCGCGAGAAGGTACGGGTCCCACTCGAGGCTCCGCAGGTTCATCAGCATCGTCCGACTTGCGTTGGTGACGTCGGTGACGTGGACGCCGCCCTTGGTGCCGCCGGTGAGGTTCCAGATCAGCCAGGTCTCCATCGTGCCGAACAGCAGCTGGCCCTCCTCCGCGTGCTCGCGGGCCAGCGGCACGTGGTCGAGGATCCAGCGCAGCCGCGACGCGCTGAAGTACGGGGCGAGCGGGAGGCCGGCGATGTCCCGTACCGACGCAGCCTCGTCCACAAGGGACTCCATGTACGCCGACGTCCGGGTGTCCTGCCACACGATCGCCTGGTGCACCGGCTTTCCGGTCCGCCGCTCCCACACGACGGTCGTCTCGCGCTGGTTGGCGATCCCGACGCCGGCCAGACTGTCCAGCCCGATCCCCGCGTCGTGCAGGGTCTCCGGGATGAGCCGGCACAGGTTGCGCCAGATCTCCGACGCATCGTGCTCGACCCAGCCGGGGCGCGGGAAGTGCTGGTGGTGCTCGAGCTGGCGTACGGCCACCAGCCTCGCGGACTGGTCGAACAGGATGGAGCGGGTGGACGTGGTGCCCTGGTCGACGGCGAGGATGTACCGCGCGGTCATCGGCGCGAGGTGACGAGGTCGCGGGAGACCGACCGTGCGGTGTCGGTCACCTGGCTGACCAGGTGCGCCCGGGGACGGCCGCCGGCGTCGCAGACCCGGTCGACGGGGCCTGTGACGCCGATCGCCCCCACCACCCGCCCCACGGCACCGCGGACGGGGGCGGCGATGGAGGCCTCGCCCGGGTGGTACTCCTCGATGTCGCACGACCAGCCCTGCCGGCGTACGTCCACCAGGGCGCGGGTCAGGGCGCGGGGGTTGGTCACCGTGTGCTGCGTGAACCGGTCGAACTCGCTGTCCGGCCGGCCGCGCGGGAAGCCGCCCCACGCCAGCAGCGCCTTGCCCAGGGCCGTCGCGTGCACCGGCAGTCGCAGCCCGATCTCGAGGCGCTGGAGGGTGTCGTCCGGCCGGAAGACGTGGTGCACGATCGTCGGCACGCCGCCGACGAAGGCGACGATCCGCACCGCCTCGCCGCTGCGGCTGGCCAGCGAGTCGGCCCAGTTCATCGCGTGGGAGCGCAGGTCGTGCGGGTCGACCCGGGTGTGGGACAGGTCGAGCAGCGCCGGCCCGACCGCGTACTTGCCGGTGCCTCCGTCCTGCACCAGGAAGCCCACATCCAGCAGCGTCCGGAGCAGCCCGTGGGTGGTGGCCTTGGCCAGGTCGAGGGACTCCGCGACGTCGGTCAGCCCCAGCGGCGCTGAGCTCTCGGCCACGAGCTGCAGGATCGCCGCCGCCCGCTCAACCGACTGGATGGCGCCCGGCACGTTGCCAGCCTAGCCGTCGAACCTCGGCGCCGCACCGGTCGGCATTGTCGACCGCAGCGTTGGTTTTGGCGGGCTCGAGGGTGTCCGGCTGCTCGTCCGGCACGAGAACAGCGCCGACAGAGCCGACATGGTGCTCATTTCATCGGTCGGCATTGTCGACCGGCGCTTGTATCGTCCGTCCAGCCAGGCTCCTAGAGTCCGCAGCATCGACCCACGCCTGAAACCGCGGAGAAGCGAAACGGAAACACCGAGCGGCTCGGGCGCCCCCTTCAGGGAACGGAGTGATGCAATGGCCCCCAGGACGCCCACCTCGTCGCAGGCAACGGGCGAGATCCGGATAGACGACGCCCGAGGCGCTATCAAGCCGTACGTCCCGGGTCTCACCGGAGAGCTGCT